>JALHHV010000051.1:0-22542 GCA_022837365.1 Desulfovibrio sp.
GGGGCCGATTCTCTAGAGTTCCATCATGCAATTAACAGTTTGAAATGATGTGAAATATATACACATCGCGCAAGCCCTGGCCGCATGTCGCGCCACCGGCCTTCCTCCCGCATCGGGCATGCCCCGCACACACTTTGCAACATGCTGAAATACCACGCTTAAAAAAATATTTCTGCGTGCCATTCCGCACCCTTGACAGGGGCCGTCCGAATCAATAAAGCCTGCACACGTGGCGATGCGCCATACAACACCATCCGAAGGACTCACGGTAAACACCATCATGCGCGGCGACAACGTTCGGCGTGTACCCTGCCTCCCCATATATTTCCACAACGTAACCACACGCCGGCTGCTGGCCTCGCTGCTGGCGCTGGTCCTGCTTGCCGTGCCCACCGTCACCGAGGCGGAGCGCGGCGACATGCGCGACACCCTGTCCGGCCATGGCCGGGCCGCGGTGAATGGCGCCGGCGACGCCCGCCGCGTGGCCCTGCGCTCCGCCGAGACGCAGGCCCAGGCGGACGACGACGGCTGGATCGACATGCCCGGCGGCTCGCGCCCGGCCTACATCGGCATCCACGGCGGCACCGTGCCGGTCAGCCTGCTGGCCACGCGCGGCGGCAGCACCATGGTGGCCATGGTGGGCGAAACCGGCAGCGACTTCCTGTACGTGCTGCGCGGTGGGCGCAACCAGTCCGCCACCAACGGCAGCGACCAGTCGGAGGCCGCCGCCGAACTGCTGGCCGCGTCCAGGGCAGCCGACGGCGGGCGCATCTCCACCGTGGCGCTGGACGCCTCGCGCCCGGACCAGATCCCCGGCGCCCGCACCGCCGCCATGCCGGAACCCGGCGCCAACGGCACCGTGCTGTTCGCCTCCACTCCGGAAGGCAGCGTGCCGGTCATCTACGCCTCCGGCCGCTCGTTCGAATCGCTGGACATCGCCCTGGCCGACTGGACCCCCTTCGGCCTGACCGAGGATCACGCGGTCACCGACGGCAAGGGCAAGATCGTGGCCGACAAGAAGAACGCCAAGAAGGCCAAGTCCAAGCAAGTGGCCCGCTCCGCCAAGCCCGAGCAGGCCGACAAGGCCCGCGCGGGCAAGGCCAAGTCCGACAAGACCGATGCGGGCAAGGCCGACAAGGCCCCGCGCCTGCCCCGCAACGAAAAGGGTCCCGTGAGCATCCAGGACATCACGGACGCCCTGATCGCGGCCTGATCGCGGCCTGCCCCCTTCCACCCCCGGCTTTTCCCGACGCCCCCGCCCTGCGGGGGCGTCTTCGTTGGCGCGTACGCCCGCCGCAGGCCGTCCTTCCGCATTCCTCGGGGCCGCATTCCTCGGGGCCGCATTCCCCGGACCCGCATCCGCCGCGACGAGCATGGCCGCGCACCCTCGGGACGGCCGTGCGCCCCCGCTGCCACCCCGCTGCGGCCCGCCGCACCCCGGAAGGCGGGTGTATGCACGTCCTCTCGCGCCATGGCGGGCCGGGCATGCCGCCCGGTGGTCCAGGCGCGGAAGGAGCATGGCATGGACTGGAAAGGTATCGGCACCACGGTGGCCCGCGTGGCCCCGCTGCTGGGCGCGGCGCTGGGCGGCCCCGTGGGCGCGGTGGCCGGGGCGGCGGGCGCGCTGCTGGGTTCGGCGCTGGGCGTCTCGCCGGAGCCCGCCGCCGTGGCGGGGGCACTGGGCGACCCGCAGACGCTGGCCACCCTGCGTGAACTGGAAGTGCGGGAACGGGCACGCCTGCTGGACTGGCAGACCGAGCAACTGCGCGCCGAACTGGACAACACCCGCGACGCCCGTTCGCGCGAGGTGGCCCTGGCCCGCGCCGGGCACGGCGGGGCCTGGATAACCGGCATGGTGGCCCTGGTGGTGGTGGCGGGGTTCTTCGGCATGCTGCGGGTGGTGCTGGAGCAGCCCTCGGTGAACGAACCGGCCCTGCTGCTGCTCGGCTCGCTGGGCACGGCCTTCGGGGCGGTGGTCAACTACTACCTGGGCTCGTCGCTGGGGTCGTTCCGCAAGGACGAACTCCGGTCCCGACCCGGAGGGAGCGGGACGCGATGAACGGCCCGGACGACGCCGTGACGGGGGGCGGCAACCATGGGGAAAGCTGGCGGCTGGACCGCCGGGTGGGCGTGCAGGCCCTGGCCGCGGCAGCCACGGCCTTTGCCGGGGCGGTGATGCTGGCGGCCACGGTGCAGGCCCGGATGGACGCCATGGAGGCCCGAGCCGCCGCCCTGGACGGCGACGTGCGCGCCGCCCGCGAGACCGCCGTCTGCGTGGCCCGCATGGACGAACGGCTGGCAGCGGTGCAGCGCGCGCTGGAAGAGGTGCGCACCGACCTGCGCCACCTGCGCGCCGAGGCCCGCACGGCCTCCGCCACGGGAAAGGAGGCCCGATGAAGGCCATGGAAACCGGCGAAACGGGCCCCAAGGGGAGGACTTCCGGGGCGGCCGCATCCCGGAGGCGCGATGACGGCACGCCACGGCAAGGGGACGGACGCTCCCCCCGGCTGGGGGTTCGCCAGCGCCGCTTCGTGGAGGAATACCTTGTGGACATGTCGCCCGTACGGGCGGCGGAACGGGCGGGATACGCGCCGGAGCGCGCCGCGCGCACGGCCGCCCGGCTGCTGCGCACCCCCGCCGTGCTGAAAGCGGTGGAGCGGGCCATGGACAGCCGCGCCGCGCGCACCGGCGTGACCCAGGACCTCGTGGTGCGTGAACTGGCCGCCGTGGGCTTCACGGTGATGACCGACCTGTGCCAGTGGTCCGACGAGGGGGTGCGGCTGCGCGATTCCACGGAACTGACGCGGGCGCAGGCCGCCGCCGTGGCCGAGGTGCGCGAGGGCTCCACCACGCGTGCCGCAAGGCCCGCGCGCGGCGCGCAACAGGACGGACAGCCCGAAGCACCCGTGCGCGGCGGGGTGCAGGTGAAGCTGCATTCCAAGCTCAAGGCCCTGGAAATGCTGGCCCGCCACCTCGGCATGTTCGGCGCGGCGGCGGGGGCCGAAGGGGATGCGCCCCCCGGAGGCGATGCGCCGCCGGAGCTTCCGGCGGAACTGCGCGCCCGCATCGAGGAGCTATATCCGGGCCACCCCGACACGGCGTGCTGCCGGGACGACCCGGACACCCAAGATGTAAAGGACGAAGAGGACGACGACTTCGACGGGGATGCCTGCCGGTACCCGTAGGCAAACATTCCCCGCCACCCGGCCGCAACGACACGGCGGGCCGTCCCGTTTCCCCACGGGGCGGCCCGCCACGCATCCGGAACCGTTCACGTCCCTGCCGACCCCCTCCGAAACCCACGGTGAAGATTTCCGGAACGGGCAACCCGGCGTGACCATGCGCACCTTTTCCCCCGCGCCTCCGGCGCGCGGTTCCGATCACGGAAAAATAATGGAGGGTTGTCGGCACCGGCCGTACCAAAGGTATAGTCGGCCATGCGTCACCGGCGTTCCGCTGGGTGAATGCCGGGCGCAACCGCAAGGAGCGATCCATGAAGGAACCCATGCCCGACTCGGCGACCTGTACCTTCTGTGGGCGCAGCTTCGATGCGTCCCCCGAGCAGCACGAACGCGAACTGCGTACCCTCAGCCACGACCATTTCTGCCTCGACTGCGCCTGCCATGCCGACCCCGCCCTTCTGGCCGTGGTCGGTGAAGACCGCCTGCTGGACATCATCGAAAACTGGTACGGATAGCGGAACCGCCCGCGGGCCGGAGGCGTCCGGCCAGCCGTCCGCGCCGCGCGCGGACGGGGTCTTGCCGCACGCCCGTGGCCCGAATCCGGCCCGTGGGTTGGGGGAAGCGGCCGCCAGCCCTCGCGGATCAGCGGCGGGGTTCCAGACGCAGCCCCACGGGCTCGCCCACGCTGGCCAGCAGGCAGGTTATCCGCACCGGCCGGGCCACCCCGTCCGGAGTGGTCAACACGCCGTCCATGCGCAGGATGGTGGACACGTAGTGCCCGTCCATCATGCCGTCATGGCGTTCCATGGTGGCGCGCCCGTCGTTGATGAAGACCAGGCTGGAGGGCGAACCGTACTGGCTGGCCAGTTCGATCTGGGCATAGGCAAGGCAGACGTCCAGATCCTGCTCCGCAACCTCCGCGCGGGCGGCGGGCAGCGGCGCGCCCCACAGCACGGCGGCCAGCGCCATGCCCAGCAGCGCGCTCGGGGCACCCTTCAGCACGCCGGACGCAAGGCGCGCGAACCCACTGGGGCGGGATGCCCCGTTCCCTGTGCCGGATACGGCCAACGGTCTTGCAGCGGTGTCTCGCATGGCGGGCTCGCGTCGGGGAGGCGGCAACCACGGCCGGGGCTTCCGGCCGGGCCCCCGTTGGCCCCGCGCCGGACTGGACGCCGCCGGTCCCTGCATTCTGCCCGGAGCATGGACCATGATACTGCCCATGACCCGGCATGGCTCCATGCCCTGATGATGGGGCGGCGACGCCTCCGGGTCAACCCGCGCCTTCGGGAAAGGCGGGCCGGTCACGGCCGGAAACGCTGGCCGCCGCTACTTGCAGATGCCTTCGCGCCTGGCCGATTCCATGCCGGTGCAGTCGCCATTGGAGCAGCCCTTGGCGAAGTCGGCGCAGGCGGCGGAAATCTCGTCCTCCGCCAGCTCCACGGCCGCCCGGTAGTTCCACGCCCGGTGCTGCGCGGAATCCAGTTCGATGGACCGGGTCAGGTCCTTGCGCGCGCCCAGCCGGTTGCCCATGCGAAAGGCCACCAGCCCCCGCCAGGCATAATTCTCGGCCGAGGGGTTCTGCCGCACGGCGCGGGTCAGGTCGTCGAACGCTTCATCCCACAGCCCCATGTCGCTGTGGGCCAGCCCCCGCCGGGCAAAGGCCTGCCAGTAGTCGGGCTGCAACTCGATGGCCTTGTTCAGGTACGCCACGGCCTTTTCCGGCTCGGTGCAGGTTTCGCCGCCCTTCCACAGCACATGGGCCATGGCGAAGTACTTCTCCGCCTCGGGGTTGACCTTTCCGGAAACCCCCATGGGGTTGTAAGGCTTCAACGGTTCCTGCGAGGCGCAGCCGGACAGGGCCAGCAGCATCAGGGCCAGCAGAACCATCAGCAGCGCCAGCAGCCTTGCCGGGGCGCGCTTGCCCGGCCGGGAAGCTGCCGAAAGGCTGGCGGTGCGAAACAACGTGAACGGCATGTCCGTCTCCTGTATGGGTGCGGGCCGTGCGGCCCGGCGTGGCCGGGTGTTACGGGGTGTCGCGGGGTGTTGCCCGGTGCGGCCTGCCGGGGCAGACCGGAGCCGGCCGGAACCGGCGTCGGAAGCCGCGCCGTCTTCCCCTCGGGCCCCAAAGAGTGCGCGGGACGGGCCACCCGGCCCGTCCCGCGTGCAAGGACGATACATGGGCCAGCGCCGCGCCCCTAGTAGACCACGTTGTACGACATGACCTCCGGCCGGTGGAAATGGAACTCCACGCGCCGGTTCTTGCTGCGGCTTTCGGGGGTGGTGTTGGGTTCCAGGGGGCGCGTGTCGGCGTAGGCGATGCCCCGCAGCCTGGTGGGCTTGATGCCGCCGTGCTCGATGATGTAGCGCACGGCCGCCGCCGCGCGCGCGCCGGAAAGTTCCCAGTTCGAGGGGTACGGGCTGCCCGCGGCCACCTCGCCGCTGTCGCTGTGGCCGCGCACCATCAGGTACAGATTGTACTCGCGCAGGATCTTGACGACCTCGTCCAGCACCTTGCTGCCTTCCGGCACCAGTTCGGCCGAACCGGCCTTGAACATCACGTCGCTGTTCACCCGCAGCAGCACGCCCACGTCGTCGGCGCTGATGCCGCTGGCGTTCTGCGGAATGGCGTCGGCCATCAGCATCTGCTTCAGCTTCTGGGCGATGGCGTAGTGCGACTTTTCGGTTTCCGACACCTTGAAGTCGCGCGTGTCCAGCTTGTCCACCCCCTGCACGAAGGGGTTGTTGGCCACGGGCGAAACGTTGCTCGAATCGAACAATGACCGCTCGGTGGAGAAGTAGCCGGCCAGCGCCTCCTTGGTCTCCGGCGGGGTCATGTTCAGAATCCACATCAGCAGAAAGAAGGCCATCATCGCCGTCACGAAGTCGGCGTAGGCAACTTTCCATGATCCACTGCCAGCCATGGCGTTCCTCCCCGCAGGGCGCGCCGTGCCGGACGGGCGGAATTTCCGCCGCCGGGCGCGCGGCGCGTCAGCCCTTCAGCTTTTCTTCCATCTCGATGAACGTGGGCCGGAACGTGTGCGGAATGGCACGGCGGCCGTACTCCACCGCGATGATCGGCGTGGAGCCCCGGATGGCGGCGGCCACCGCCTCCTTGATCACCGCGAAGTACATGTGCTGCTCGTGGTTGGCCTGTTCGATCTTGGCCCCCATGGGCCCGAACACGCCGTAACAGAACAGGATACCGATGAACGTGCCGATCAGCGCCGCCCCGATGTGGTGGCCCAGCACCTCGGGCGGCTCGTTGATCTTGCCCATGGTCAGCACGACGCCGAGCACCGCGGCCACGATACCCATGCCGGGCAGCGATTCGGCCATGCGGCCGATGGCGTGCGGGGCGATGGATTCCTCCTCGTGCATGGACTTCATGTCCACTTCCATCAGGCTGTCGATCTCGTTGGGGTCGCCGGTGGTCAGGTACACCCGCAGCGTGTCGCCGATGAAGTGCACGGTGTGCTTGTCCTTGGCGATGGAGGGGTACTTGTTGAAGATGGAGCTGCCTTCCGGCTTTTCGATGTCCTGTTCGATGCTGATCACCCCTTCGCGGTGCATCTTGACGAACAGCGAGTTGAGCAGGCCCAGCACATCGAGGTACTTGGCCTTGCTCATGCCGGGGTCGCCCAGCACCAGCTTGAGGTTCTTCAGCACGAGGCCCAGCGAATACTTGGTGCTGGAGACGATGAACGCGCCGATGGCCGCCCCGAGGATGATGATCAGTTCCGCGGGCTGCCACAACACGTGCATGACGCCGTGCGCCATCAGGTAGCCGGTGATGATCGAGCCGAAAACGACAACGAGACCGAGTATGGCGAACATGGCGTAGCGTCAGTTCCTGTTGGCCTGCACGGCGCCGCACGCATGCGCGGCGTCGATTTCCGCAAGCAGATGCTCAAGGTCAAGGCCGGGCGAGGGGGCGGGCAGCAGGCCCCGGCCCATTCGGGCCACCTCGTCGCACCAGCGGGTCAGTTCCTTCACGCCGTAACGTCCCGTATCGAACATGCGGAAGGCCTTTTCGGCCCTTTCCGGCACGCCGCGCGACGTGATGTGCAGCCCCAGCAGCACCGCGCCGGGCGCATGCTCCACATGCGTCACGCGGGTGCCAAGGAACAGCGTACAGTAGCGGGTCTCCGCGCCGGGCGCGGGGGACATCAGCTTGAGATACACGTACAGCACCCCGCCGGGCGGGCCGCTTTCCGGAACAAGGCGCAGGCAGTGCGCCGCCCCTTCATCGAGGCGCAGGCGCAGGCCCCGCGTGCTCACGTCGGTCAGGGCGATGCCGCCCGCTCCCGCAAGCCCCAGCACGTCGGGCGCGCCCAGGTCCTCCAGCGTCAGTCGGCCACCGGCGCCATCGCGTCCGTACCACAGGGCCACCTCGCGCAGGAAGCCTGCCGGTGCGTCCACCCTGTAGTTGTTCCTGCGCTCGCTCTCGTCCATCCGGTCACACTCGGCTGGTCACGCTCGGCTGGCACGCTCGACTGGTGTGCCCGGCTTGCCGGGCTCGGCCGGGCGTGTTCCGGCGCTGTCCGTTCCATGGCGCGTACAACACGGGCCGTGCGGCCCGCCAGCGGACCGTACCCGGTGCAGTCCCGCGATTGTAGCCGAGAAAACACCACAAGGAAAGTGGGGGAGGCCCCAATGACAACATGCTCCCTGGCCGGAGCGTCCCGTGCGCACGTGACCGGCATCATCCCGTGGCTCCAGGATTGCATGGATGCATATTAGCTGTTGCATTGTTATATATAAAAAACTATAACAGACGCCATGAAGACCCCTTCCACCCACTCCTTCGTCCGTCTGCGCGACGCCATGCGCGCATTGGCGGCGTGGCTGGACGTCCCGGCATCCGGGCAGTCCCCCGGCGCATCCGCCCCCGAAGCCCTGCGCGTCCTGTGCGCCGCCGGGTTGCGCTGCCTTGCCGACAACGCGGAAGAGTACGACCGGCTCATAGACCGGCCCAACGCCTTTGCCGCGCATTTCGCCGCCACCGTGGCCATGCTGGCGAACGGCTTGACGACACCGCGTTCATGCTGGTGGAAGACATGGCCGCCCTGTTCCGGGAACGCATCCTGCGCGAGCCAGAAGCCCCGCCGCGCGACGTCGAACAGGCCCTGCTGGCCCATTTCGAGCGGTGCGGCGAATGGCTGCCCGCCGACGGCACCACGGTCACCGACTGGTACTACGTACGCCTGCCCGCCCTGGTCCTGGCCCAGCTGCTGCGCCGGGCAGAGGCCGCCACCCGCGCCGCCCGTCCCCCCGGCAGCTAGACGCCCGAAGGGCTTGCCGCACAAGGCCCCGCCGCCCGCGTCCGGCGTTCACCCCGTCCCTCCCGGTCCGCCCTCCCTTCACCCGTCCCGCCACACCCCGTCCACCGTCCCCGGCACCCGGCCCAGCCGCTGCCCCAGCCGCTGCCCCGGACGCGCGCCCGGACGCCGTGTCAGGACGCCGTGCAGCCACGCCCTCCGGCGGCTATACCCGTTGCGTTCGCCCGCGCGTTCTGCCAATACTGAAGGAAGTTCCACGTTCACCTCCTGCAGCACGAGTGCATCGCATGCCCGCTTCGCGCCAAGCTCAGACCGGGCGTTCCCAGACCCCCGGCTCCGCCGCCGGCACCGCCCCCTCGTCGGGCCGCGAGGCCGACCACGACCCGCTGACGGCGGGCGCGAAACCGGGGGCGGCGCCAAGCCGGGATCCGCTCCGCTCCCGGCCAAACGAATTCCGGACCGGGCCGTCACGCTGGCTGTTCCCCTCCCTGCTGCTTTCCGCCTGCGCCCTGCTGGCCGCCATCACCTTCGCCGACCCCTACGCCCTGCCCGCCACCCCGCCGGTGCAGGCCCTGCTCGTCAATTCCTACGACCAGCGCATGCACTGGGTGCGCAACATCACCGACACCCTGGAGGCCGAACTGGCCCCTCCGGGCGGCAAGGTGCTGCTGCGGGTGGAGAACATGGACACCAAGGCGGTGCACGACGACGCCTACTTCGCCGCCTACGCCGCCATGCTGCGCGCCAAGTACGCCACCGTGCGGCCTGCGCTGCTGCTGTGTTCCGACGACCACGCCCTGAACTTCCTGCGCCGCTACCGCGACACGCTGTTCCCTGGGGTGCCCGTGGTCTTCGGCGGCGCCAACAACTTCACGCCCGCCCGCATCCAGGGCCTGGCCGGAGTCACCGGCGTCACCGAGGAACACTACCCCTACGATACCGCGCAGTTCCTGCTGCGCGTCCATCCCGGCGTGGAAGAAATATTCGTCATCAACGACTACACCGAAAGCGGCCGTTCCACGGCGACGGAGCTTGCCGATGCGCTGCGCCCCCTGGAAGGCCGCGTGCGGCTGCGCTGGAATTCCGACGTGCCCCTGGACGACCTGCTGCGCCAGGTGGCCTCGCTGGGCCCGGAAACCGCCGTGCTGCTGGGCGTGTACTATTCGGACGCCTCCGGGCGCACCGTAACCTATGAAGAGGCGGGCCTGCGCATCGCCGCGGCGGCCCGGGTGCCGGTATACTGCATCATGGGCTTCAACCTCGGCGGCAGCGTGGTGGGCGGCAAACTGGTCACGGGCGCGTCGCAGGGGCGCATCATGGCCGAGATGGGACGGCGCATCCTGGCGGGCGAGGACCCGGCGGCCATCCCCGTGCGGCGGGGACCGGGCGAATTCCTCTTCGACGACGCCCAGTTGCGGCGCTGGCGCATCAGCGAGACCTCGCTGCCCCCCGGCAGCGAGGTGGTGGCGCGCCCCTTCTCGGTCTACCGCGCCTATTCACGGGAAATCCACGTCATCGCGGCCTTCGTGGCGGCCATGCTCGTCACCATCGCGGCCCTGGTGGCCGTCATGCGGCACAAGGCGCGCGCCGAGGCGGAACTGCGCAAGCTGCGCAACCTGCTCGGCAACATCCTGGATTCCATGCCCTCGGTGGTGGTGGGCGTCTCGCCCGAAGGGCGCATCATCCAGTGGAACCGCCAGGCGGTGCGCATGTCGGGCGTGGAACCCGCCGCCGCCATGGGCCGAAAACTGGAGGACGTCTTTCCGTACCTTGCCCCGCAGCTGCCGCGCGTGCGCGAAGCCCTGGACAGCCAGGAGCCCGTGCGCGGCGAACGGCTGATACGCACCGAGGACGGCGTGCCCCGCTACGAGGACGTCACCGTGTTCCCCCTGGCGGCCAACGGCATGGAGGGCGCGGTGATCCGCCTGGACGACGTCACCGAGCGGGAGCGGGTGCGCGAGATGATGATCCAGACCGAACGCATGCTCTCGGTGGGGGGCCTTGCGGCGGGCATGGCCCACGAGATCAACAACCCCCTCGGCGGCATCCTCCAGGCGGTGCAGAACGTGCTGCGCCGCATCGAGCCGGGGCGCGCCGCCAACGACGAGGCAGCCCGCGCCATGGGCTGCACCGTGGAGCAGGTGCGCGACTACCTGGAACGGCGCGGCGTGCTGCGCATGGCCGCAGGCGTGCGCGAGGCGGGCCTGCGGGCCGCGCGCATCGTGGCCAACATGCTCAATTTCAGCCGCCGCAGCACCTCGTCGCACATGGAATGCGACATCGGCGGGCTGGTGGCCACCGCCGTGGATCTTGCCGCCAACGACTACAGCTTCCGCAAGAACCACGACTTCCGCAGGCTGCGGGTGAACGTCCTGGTGCCGCCGGACCTGCCAAGGCCGGCCTGCCTGCCCACCGAGGTGGAGCAGGTGCTGCTGAACCTGCTGCGCAACGCCGCGCAAGCCCTGGCCGGGTTCACTCCGGCCGACGGCGCGCCGCCCACCATCACCGTGCGCGCGGAGCACCGCCCGGAAGGGGTGGCCGTCTCCGTCGCCGACAACGGTCCCGGCATACCGCCGGAGGTGCGGGCCAGGGTCTTCGACCCGTTCTACACCACCCGCCCGCCCGGCGAAGGCACCGGCCTGGGGCTTTCGGTGGCGTTCTTCATCATCACCCAGAACCACAAGGGCACGTTCTCCGTGGTTTCGGAGCCCGGACAGGGCGCGACCTTCACGTTCACCCTGCCGCTGGGGGAGACGCCATGAGCACCGCACCCCGCTCCATCCGGCGCGGCGCGCGTGGCGGGCCGTCCCGGTTGCGCCTGCCTGCCCGGCTGCGCCTGACGCTGGCCTGCCTGTCCCTGTGCCTGGCGATGGCGCTCTGCGGAGCCGCAGCCCGCGCCGCCACCGGCACGGACTCGCCGCCCGGCGTGGCGGACGGCGCGCCTTCCTTCGCGCCATCAGGAACACCGGGCGAGGGCACTTCCCCCCACGCGGAAGCCAACGCCACGTCCGAGGCCGTGGCCCGCTCGGTGGCCGATTCCGTGGTCCAGACCCTGGCCGACTCCATCGCCGCGCGTGGCGGCCAGGCGCAGGATACCCGGCAACTGGTGCTGCTGCTGCATTCCTACGAGCAGGGCATGGGCCGGGTGCGCGAAATCACCGACACCGTGGAGCGCATGCTGGCCCCCATGACCAACAACATCGCCCTGCGCGTGGAAAACCTGGATTCCAAGCGCGTGCGCTCCCCGGAATACCTCGAGGCCTTCGCCGCCGTGCTGGCCCTGAAATACGCGGGGCGCACCCCCGCCCTCATCCTGGCCAGCGACGATGACGCCCTCGATTTCCTGGCGGTGCGGCACGCCACGCTGTTCCCCGGCGTGCCCGTGCTGTTCTGCGGGGTGAACCATTACCATGACAGCCTGAAGGCGGCCATCTCGCCGCTTTCGGGCGTGCTGAGCACCTTTTCCCCCCGCGAGACCGTGCAGGCCATGCTGGAACTGCACCCCGGCACCCGCCACGTCTACCTGGTCAACGACCATACCGAGACCGGGCGGGCAGTGGCGCGGGACGCGCGGCGGCAACTGGCGGACCTGCCCGGCGGCGTGGAGGTGCACGAATTCCCTCCCCTGCCTTTCGACGATCTGCTGTCCCGGCTGGCCACCCTGCCGCAGGACGCAGCCGTGCTGCTGGGCGTGTATTTCGAGGACAGCGCGGGCTACGCCACCACCTTCGAGGACATGGGCGAACGCATCGCCGGCGCCGCGCGGGTGCCCGTGCACTGCCTGGTGGACTTCAACCTGCGCGGCGCCGTGGTGGGGGGCAAGGTGTCCGGGGCCTCGATGCAGGCAGAGGCCATGAGCCGCATGGCCCTGCGGGCGCTTTCCGGCACGCGCGTGGAGGACATGCCGACGCAGGCGGAAGGGGTGAACCGCTTCCTGTACCGCGCCCCCTCGCTGGAGCGGTGGGCCATCTCCGAACGCCGCCTGCCCGAGGGCAGCACCGTGGTGGACCGTCCCTTCTCGCTTTACCGGGCCTACCGCACCCACCTCAACGTGCTGGCCCTGTTCATGGTCTCGCTGGCGTCCACCATCGCGGTGCTGGTGTACATGATGCGCCGCCGGGCCGCCTCGGAACGGCAGTTGCGGCGGCTGCGCAACCTGCTGGCCAACACCCTGGATTCCATGCCCTCGGTCATCGTCGGCGTGTCGCCGGAAGGCCGCGTCACCCACTGGAACCGCCACGCGGCCGCCGCCACCGGCCTGGACGCGGGCGAGGCCGTGGGGCACTCGCTGGGCCAGGTGTTCCCCCGGCTGGACCGTTTGAAGCCGCTGGTGTTCGAGGCGCTGGAGGACGGCCAGATACGCGACGGACAGCGCCTGCTGCACCCCGAGGGCGACATGGTGCGCTACGAGGACGTGACGGTCTTTCCGCTGGTGGCCAACGGTGCGCAGGGGGCCGTCATCCGCGTGGACGACGTGACCGAGCGCGAGCGCATCCGCGAAATGATGATCCAGACGGAAAAGATGCTTACCGTGGGCGGCCTTGCGGCGGGCATGGCCCACGAGATCAACAACCCCCTCGGCGGCATCCTGCAGGCGGTACAGAACATGCGCCGCCGTGTGGAGGCGGGGCGTCCCGGCAACGAGGCCGCCGCCCGCGAGGCCGGGCTGACCCTGGCCCAGGTGCGCGGCTACCTGGAGCGGCGCGAAATACTGCGCATGCTCGACGACATCGCCGCCTCCGGGGCGCGGGCCGCGCACATCGTGACCAACATGCTCGATTTCAGCCGCCGCGCCGATGGCTCGTTCGCGGAGCAGGACCTGCACCGGCTCATCGAGAACACCCTGGAACTGGCCGCCAACGACTACGACCTGAAGAAGCTGTACGACTTCCGCACGTTGCGCATCGTGCGCCAGTACGCACCCATGCTGCCCGAGGTGCCCTGCCTGTCCACCGAGGTGGAGCAGGTGCTGCTGAACCTGTTCAAGAACGCCGCCCAGGCCCTGGCCGCCGTTCCCCCGGCCGACGGCGCCCCGCCCACCCTGACCATCCGCACCGAACGCCACCACTACCTGGTGGCGGTGACCGTGAGCGACAACGGTCCGGGCATGACGCCCGAGGTGCGGGCCCGCGTCTTCGACCCCTTCTACACCACCAAACCCCCCGGCGAAGGCACCGGGCTGGGGCTGTCGGTGTCGTATTTCCTGATCACCCACAATCACGGCGGCAGCTTCGCCCTGCACTCCGAGCCGGGCAAGGGCGCGCACTTCACGTTCACCCTGCCCCTGCGGCAACGCTAGGGGCCGGATCGAAACATGCCGTCCTGCGCCCTTCGGGCACACATGGACAGCCCCCTCCATCATGCGCATATTCTGGCAAGGCAGGCGGTTCACTTGACCGCAGGCAGCGCCGTGGCACAATGAGCCCGGCCCCGGAAACCATGCAACCCGTCGTTCCATCCGGCAGACTTGCCGATCGCATACGCAAAGGACATCACATGGACGCCCGCATCGCATGCGCCCCCCGCCTCCCGCATACCCTGCGCCTGCTGGCCTGCCTGCTCGCGCTGGCCGTGCTGCTGGCCACGGGGTGCGCCCCGCGCATGAAGGCCGACGTGCAGGCCGTTTCGGCCCCCGGCTACCGCAAGGCCGGGCAGAGCTACGTGCTGGTGCCCGGCGCCGCGCTGGCCACCCTGAACGCCGTCAACGCCGACGTGTTCCGCCAGTCCACCCAGCGGCTGCGGGCCGTGCTCACCGGGCACGGCTACCGCGAGGCCGCCACCCCCGAGGCGGCGGACATGGCCGTGGTGGTGGAATGGAAGGTGGACGGCCCGCACGAGGTGCCGGACCCCACGGCCTATTCCCGGCCGTCCGTGGGCATCGGCGTCGGCTACGGCTCGTGGCCGTGGTACGGCGGGGCCTACGGCAGCCGCTACGGCGGCTGGGGATACGGCGGCTATCGCGGCTTCGGCACCGGCTACGGCTACCCGCCGCCCATGACGGTGGTGCACACCCGCACCCTGTCCATCGAGGCGCGCGACCTGCGGCCCGGCGCACGCCCATCGGCACCGTGGAAGGCCTGCCCTCCCCGGCCGAACTGACCGGCCCCGTGCTGTGGAAGGTGGTGGTCTCCAGCACCGGCAGTTCGCGCAACATCCAGAACATCCTGCCCGCGCTCACCGTGGCCGCCTCGCGCTGGATAGGCCTCACGGCCAACGTCAAGGTGGCCGTGGACGACGAACTCAACGTGACCATTCAGGGCCAATAGGGGGCAGCGGCCCCGGCCCGCGAACTCCAATGGAATCAGGGCCGGACGGCATCAGCCGCCCGGCCCCGGTTGTTCCGGAAATTTCCGCGCCGCCGCGCCGGGTGCGTCCCGGCGCGTCCTCATCCCCGGCGGTTAGTGGCCGCGTTCCGGCCCCGCCCCCTCGTCGCCCCCGGCGGCGCAATGCCCGCCCCAGAACCACCGCCGCACCGCGTCGGGATCGGCCCGGTAGGTGCCGTCCGAACACCTGCGGGCGGGAAACCCGTCCTCGCGGATCCAGCGCTTCACGGCCCCCTGTCCCGCGCCCACGGCGCGGCCGATGGCGTCCAGGCCCACCAGCACGAACGGCTGGTCATGCGGCGGCCCCTGTACCGGACCACGGGCCGGGGTGTATCCCGCGCCCGCCCGGTGGCCACCGGGCCCATCCGCCATGATCCGGCGCCCATCGCACCCGCAGGGGCCATGGGCCGCCCAGGCGGAACCCGGCGCGGGAACGTGAAAGGGCCGTTGCTGCGGTTGCTGCGCGCCCTGCATGAATCCATCCTCCCTGTCTCGCGGCGCGCGGTGCGCCGCGGCTTGCGTTGCATCCAGGGCCGCCGTCCGGGCCGCCCCCCCCTGCCTGTTCCGGTATGCCGTCCCCTAGTGCATGCGGCGCGACGGCCTGCCCGGCACGTCTCCGGCCGCGTCCATGCCGTGCCCCCACGGCACCTCGGGCACGGCGGCCACGGGGCGGTCCTCGCGGCGCATGCGCCGCGCCCCGGACAGGGGCGCTTCAAGGCGGACGGCCAAATGCGCTGCCAAATGCGCGGCCGGCCACGCCGCCACGACGGCCCCGGCTTCTCCCCCGTGCGCGCAGGCCACCAACTCGCCTTCCACGTGCACCAGCATGCCGCGCCGCAGCCGCGCCAGGCACCATGCGGCCTGGTCGCCGGTGACGCGCACCCGGTGCCGCTGGCCCGCGTCGTCCTGTCCGGCGCCCTCGGTGCTGACGGAAAACAGCACGCAGCCACCGGCCGTACCGGCGCCGGGCCGTGGCGCGGCCACCACGCGCCCGAGCAGCATCACTCTGTTCACAGCCGCCATGCGGCATCCTCCTCTGCGACGGTCCACGTCGCGCCGCCCCGCGCCGCGCGCGGAGCCGACATATCCCGCATCGGCGCGGGGCGCGCCGGGCGGCGTCCTCGCCGTGTGGCGGCCGTCCGGCACAAGCCCCTCGCCGGTACGGCCGTTCGCCCTTCGGCGAGCCTCAGAATCCAAGCACCATGTCCGGCATGCGGAACAGGTCGCGGCCGTAGCAGTCCGGGGGGATGTCCCCCGAGGCCCACGGGTCCTCGAACAGTCCGTGATCCATGCCGTGCGCCAGGGCCTCGCAGCCGGGGCCGCAGAACCTGTCGCGCAGCGTGGCCGGGGTGAACCTGCGCCCGCACACGGCGCAGTCGCGCGGCTGCGGACGGGCCTGCCCGGCGGCGGCCAGGGCCACGCATTCCCGCGAGCAGTAGCGGCGATGGGCCCGGCCCGGCGGCATGGGGCCGCCGCACAGCTGGCAGCGCTCGGGCCGCTCCAGGGTGCGCGCCGCGGCATGGCAGGCGCGGCTGCAGTACCGGCCCCGGCCATGCTGCAACCGGGCGGGGTTGACGGAAAACGGGGCGCCGCAATGCAGGCAGGTCACTATCGGCATGACGCACCTCCTTCATAGAAACGGTTGCACGCCTCCAGCGCGCGCATCCGGACGCGCGCCGTCTCGGGCGTGGAATGGCGGGCCTCGTCGTGGCTCGCATGGTACAGGCCCAGCAGACGGCGATGCTCGTCCACCTCGATGAACATCATGGGCAGCCGCCGGTCATGCAGGCTGCACCCTTCGGCGCAGGCCGGGCACAGCACCACCCCGGCCACGACCACCGCCCCCTCCTCTCCGGGCCCGCCTCCGCAGACGGCGCACCGGACGCCGCATGACATCGCGTGCATCTTCCCATCCCTCTCGTTGCGCCCGAACCGGAACATCCCGCCGAGGCGGTCTTCCGGCCCGGTCGGCCTGTATATCGGTTGTTCTATGTGAACGACGCGGCAACATTTCCTCCGGGCATGACCCCACCGCACCGGCACGCCATCTGATGAAGCGTGGCGCGCGCCGCACAAGAGCATCAGGGGGAAACGGCCGTCGTGCGCACAGATATTTCATACTTCGCACATAAACGTCAAGAGTATCGATACGCCGATGACAGAATTTCATGGACATCCGCACAGAATGTGCTAACATCTCATGCATGAACGAGTACGATTCCACGGGAACCGACTGGGATGAACTTCGTGAGTTCGTCGTCGACGCGTTGCGCAGCGTGGGCGGCGTGAAGCGCCTTGCGGAAATCGCGGGGGTCAGCGAACGCACCGTCTACGCCTGGAAGAACGGCGAACGCTTTCCGAGCCGCACCAACCTCGCGCGGCTCACCGAGCACCTCGAACGCATCGCCAGCACCGGGGCGCCCAGCGCGCCCCAGCCGCACTGGCGGGGCCTGCATGAACGCATGCTGCGCCCCTACGGGGAATCCCCGCGCGACGCCCATGCCCCCGCCGGGCAGGACGTGCCGGAAGAGGCCCGGCGCCTGGCCGAGGAGTTCGTGCTGGTGGACAAGGCCGAGGCGCGCCCCAGCGCGGGGGGCGGCTCCCTGCAAACCGGGGGACGCCCGGAGGAGCAGCACGCCTTCCGGCTGGACTGGGTGCTGGGCCGGGCGCGGTCCACCACGGGCCTGTGCCTCATGGAGGTCATGGGCCGGTCCATGGAGCGCACCCTGCACGACGGCGACCTGGTGCTGGTGAACCAGCACGACCGCACCCTGGCGGAAGACCGGGTCTACGTGCTGCGCGTGCAGGACGAGATCTACATCAAGCGGTTCTCCCGCACGCCGGGGCGCTACCATTTCCGGGGCGACAACCCGGAACTGGCCTATCAGGACATCGAGATCGACCCGCGCGACGAAGCCCTGCAATGGGAGGTCATCGGCCGGGTGATCTGGGCGGGCAAGGAAATGTAGCCGCACGGCCCTGCCCCCCGCTCCCCGACGCCCCCCTGCCCCCTCCGGCCCCCTCCGGCCCGAGTTGCGCGGCCTGCTGGATCATTCGCACTTTTTGTGCAAAACGGTTTCCCACACAGGAACCGGAGGTCCCATGCACGCCACGCCCACCCACGCCGCGCAGCCCCCTTTTGCAGCCCCGGCGCTTCCCGCCCCCGCCGAATCCGCCGTCCCCGCCCGTTTGCCCCGGCTCCGGGCCGACGCCCGCCCCGCATGGTGCGAGGGCCGGGGCCCCGACCCCGCGCCGCAGTTCCTGATACGCTGGCACCCGTCCGGCGACACCCCCCGCCATGACCCGGCAGCCACCGCCGCCGAGGCCCGCGCGCTGGCCCGCGACGCGCGCGAGACCACATCGGCGGAGGCCGCCGTGTATCGGCTGTGGTCCGTCCTGCCCGACTGACCCCTTCCCTTGCCCCCATGGCCGCTGCGCCCCACCCGTACGGACCGGCCCGTCTCCCCCACCGTTCCCCACCCGCCCCGCGACCATTCTACAGGGGTACTTCCCACAGTCTGGACAATAATCCCCGTGCGCGCCTATACTGCTCCGTGAATCCCTGCCCGGAAACACTGCGGGCGTCCCCCACCGGCCGGAAGGAACCCCGCCATGTCCACCATCCCGGGCCCCATGCTGTTCCGCCACCTTTCCGTCTTTCAGCGGCTGCTCATCGGCACGCTGCTCATCGTCGCCTTCAGCATCGCCCTCGGGTACGGCACCCTGAGGCTGATGCGCGGCATGGCCGAGGACGCCGACACCGTCTACCGGCATACCTTCATCGCCACCAGCAGGTTGCAGCAGGCCAAGGAAAGCGTGGAACGCATGCGCGCGACCATGCGCGAGCAGATCATCGAGGTGGACGAAACCATCAAGGCCGAACAGGTGGCCACCCTGCGGCGAGAGGAACGCCTGTTCCACGACTGCATGGACGCGGTGCGCGCCAACTTCCGGGGCGATCCCGCCCTCGTCGACGCCATGGAAAGCCGCTACGACGACTTCCTGTCCATGCGCGACAGAGCCATGGTCCTGGCAGAGAACCGGGAGATACAGGAGGCGTGGCGGCTTACCGAATCCTCGCCCCGGAATCCGGCCGACCGGCTGCTGCTTTCCATGGACGAACTGATGCACGCGGCACGCGCCACGGCCGAACAGTTCTTCCAGACCTCGGTGGCGCAAAACCGCGCCATACTGGCCAGGGCCATGGCGGCCTACGCGCTGTTCTGCGCCATGGTCATCGCCATCACCTACCTGGTCAGCTGGACCATCCGTCGCCGCCTGCTGGCCCTCACCGGCTGCGTCCAGTCGCTGGCCGACGGCGACCTGGACGTGCGGGTGCCCTACGGCGAGGAACGCAACGAGATGGGCGCCATGGCCCGCTCGCTGGAGGTGCTGCGCGGCGTCTCGCGCCAGATGGAGCAGCAGCGCTGGATCAAGGCCCAGATGTCCGAGACGGCCACCGCCCTGCAACAGGCGGGCGACCTGTCCTCCTTCGGCCAGCGCCTGGCCGCCGTGGCCGCCCACGTGGCCGGTGCGCCCTACGCGGCCCTGTACGTGCCCGGCGAAGACGGCGCGCACCTCGACCTGGTGGCCTCGCTGGGCGGCATCGCAGGCGGCCCGCCGGTCAGGGCGCCCATGGACGGCAGCCTGGTCGGCCATTGCGCCGCAACGCGCACCCCGGTGGACCTCACCCCCCCGGCAGGCGGGACGCTGCGCTTCTCCACCGGCCTCGGCGACATGGAGCCCGCCTCGTTGCGGGCCTATCCGCTGCTGCTGGGCGACAGATTGCTGAGCGTGCTGGAACTGGCCACCCTGGGCCCGCTGCCCCCCCGCGCCGCCACCCTGTTCGAGGACATCCTGCCCATGGCCGCCCTGTCGCAGGAAGTGCTGGAGCGCAACCTGCATACCCGCAGCCTGCTGGAGCAGACCCGCACCCAGGCCAACGAGCTGGAGGAAAGCCGCGAACTGCTGCGCCGCAGCGAGGCGTTCTTCCGCGCCGTGTTCGAAACGGCGGGCATCGGCATCGTCAGCGAAGGGCGGGGCCGTGGCATCGACCGGGCCAACCCGGCCTTCACCGACTTCATCGGCATCGGCGAGCCGGAATTGCTCGGGCGCGACCTGGAGGACTTCTTCCATCCCGACGACCGCGCGGCGGTGGAAACCCTGCTCGGCCGCCTGACCTCCGACGGCCCGGCCCCCGCCGCCGTGCGAGCGGAACACCGCTACCTGCGCCCCGACGGCGAGGTGCGCTGGGCCGACGTGCGCTGCGCGCTCATCAGCGACAGGCACATCGACCCGCGCCGGGTCACTCTGATCAACGACATTACCGAACTCAAGGAACAGCAGACGGAACTCAAGGATACCGAGGCATGGTACCGGGGCATCGTGCATTCGGCCCCGGACGCCATGGTGGTGATCGACAGCGCGGGGCGCATCGTGCTGTGCAACCCGCAGTTCGAACGGCTGCTGGGCTACGAGACGGGCGAGCTGACCGGCCATCTGGTGGAGGAATTCCTGCCCGCGGAACTGCGCGACCACCACGTGGCCCTGCGCAACCGCTTCCTGGCCTCGCCGCTGAGGGTCATCGGCCACGAGCGCGAGGTGACGGGGGTGCGCAAGGACGGCGCCCGCCTGCCGCTGGAAATCAGCCTCAGCAAGCTGCCCCCGTCCGAGCGGCACCCCGTGAGCGCCTGCGCCGCCCTGCGCGACATCTCCATCCGCAAGCGCACCGAGGCCGAACTGCGCCGGGCCAAGGAAATGGCCGAAGAGGCCACGCGGCTCAAGAGCGACTTCTTGGCCAACATGAGCCACGAGATCCGCACCCCCATGAACGCCATCATCGGCATGGCCCACCTGGCCCTGAAAACGGAGCTCGACCCGCGCCAGGCGGGCTACGTGCGCAAGATACGCGCCGCGGGCCAGCATCTTCTGGGCATCCTCAACGACATCCTCGACTTCTCCAAGATCGAGGCGGGCAAGCTGACGGTGGAGAACACCGAGTTCGAACTGGAAACCGTGCTCGACACCGTGGCCAACCTGGTCTCGGAAAAGGCCACGGCCAAGGGCCTGGAATTCGTGCTCGACGTGGCGGCCGACGTGCCCCCCGTGCTGCGGGGCGACCCGCTGCGGCTGGGGCAGATTCTCATCAACTACGCCAACAACGCGGTGAAGTTCACCGAGCGCGGCGAAATCGTGGTCCACGTGGAAACCCTGGAAAGGGGCGACGACGACGTGCTGCTGCGCTTTGCCGTGCGCGACACAGGCATCGGCCTCACCCCGGAGCAGAAGGCCCGGCTGTTCGTCTCGTTCCAGCAGGCGGACACCTCCACCACCCGCAAGTACGGCGGCACCGGCCTTGGCCTTGCCATCGCCAGGAAGCTGGCCGACCTGATGGGCGGCGACGTGGGCGTGGACAGCGCCCCCGGCCAGGGCAGCACCTTCTGGTTCACGGCCCGGCTCGGCCTGGGCGCCGGGCGGCGGCAGCTGGTGCCGCGCATCGACCTGCGCGGCCTGCGGGTGCTGGTGGTGGACGACAATCCCCAGGCCCGCACCGTCCTGGCCCAGATGCTGGAAGGCATGACCTTCCGCCCCGCCGAGGCGGACGGCGGCGAGGCCGCGCTGCGCCTGCTGCGCGAGGCGGAGGCGTCCGGCGCGCCCTTCGGCATGGTGTTCCTGGACTGGCAGATGCCCGGCATGGACGGGCTGGAGACCGCCCGCCAGATCCGCTCGCAGGCCCCGGACCTGCCCGTGGCCATCGTCACCGCCTACGGACGGGAAGAAATCTTCGCGGCGTCCGAAAGCGTGGGGGTGCAGGCCGTGCTGGTGAAGCCGGTGCAGCCCTCCCTGCTGTTCGACACGGCCATGCGCCTGCTGGGCGGGGCGCACGCATCGCCGCGCGCCGCCGCCCCGCCCCCCGGCGGGCGTCCCGCCATGCTCGCGGGCGTGCAGGGGGCGCGCGTGCTGTTGGCGGAGGACAACGAACTGAACCGGGAAGTGGCCCTGGGCCTGCTGGCCGAGGCGGGGCTGGCCGCGGACGCCGCCGAGGACGGGGCGCAGGCCGTGCGCATGGTCATGGAGGGGGGCTACGACCTGGTGCTGATGGACGTCCAGATGCCCGTCATGGACGGATACGAGGCCACCCGCGCCATCCGCCGCACCCTGGACGCCGACCGGCTGCCCATCGTGGCCATGACCGCCAACGCCATGCAGGGCGACCGCGAGGCGTGCCTGGCGGCAGGCATGAACGACCACGTGGCCAAGCCCATCGACCCGGACGAATTGTTCGCCGCGCTGATCCGCTGGCTGCCCCGAAGAACCGGCGCCACGCCGCCGGACAGCGCTCCGGCCGGGCAGGACGGCATCCGGGACATCCTCGACCCGGAGGCCGGCCTGCGCCGGGTGCTGGGCAAACAGGCGACCTACCGCGCGCTGCTGCGCCGCTTCGTTTCCCAGCATGCCGACGCGGCGGCGCGCATCGCCGGGCTCATGGAGTCCGGCGACGGCGCATCGGCCACGCGCGAGGCGCACACCCTGAAGGGCATGGCGGGCACCCTGGGCGCACGCGCGGTGCAGGCCCATGCGGAGGAGCTGGAATCCGCCCTGCGCCACGAGGCCCCGGCCGAACGCGCGGCCCAGGTGCTGGCGGCGCTGGGCGCCGCGCTGGACGAATCGGTGCGGGCCATGCAGCGCCTGCTGGATGACGCGCCGCCCGCCCCGGAGGGCGCGGAATCCGGCGCGGAGGCGGAGTCCACCGGCGAC
>JALHHV010000051.1:22573-25521 GCA_022837365.1 Desulfovibrio sp.
CTTTTCAACGCCCATGCCGAAGCCCTGCGCGCCGCCCTGGGGCAGGCCACCGTGGCCCGCATGGGCGAGGCGTTGCGCGCCTTCGAATTCGAAACCGCGCTGGAGATGCTGCGCGCGGCCCGGCCCACCCGAGACGGCTAGGGACTGTTTCCCTCGCCATCGGCCCGTTCCCCGTCCCGTACCGCCGTCCGGCAACGCCGCGCGGCTGCCCCGCCCCCCTCCAGCCATCACGAGGCCGCCATGACCGACACCCCCCTCACCTCGGACGATGCCCGGCGCACCGTGCTGGTAGTGGACGACACCGTGGACAACCTGACCCTGCTCAGCGGCCTGCTGAAGGACACCTACCGGGTCAGGGTGGCCAACAGCGGCGAAAAGGCCCTGCGCATCCTGGCCTCCGGCAGCCCGCCGGACATCGTGCTGCTGGACATCATGATGCCCGGCATGGACGGCTACGAGGTGTTGCGCCGGCTGAAGGCCCTGCCCGGCACGGAGGACGTGCCGGTGATCTTCCTCACCGCCCTGTCGGAAGAGGACGACGAGCGCGTCGGCCTGGAACTGGGCGCCGTGGACTACATCACCAAGCCCGTCAGCCCGCCCATCATGCTGGCCCGCATGCGCACCCACCTTCAGGTGAAGGCCGCGCGCGACTTCCTGAAGGACAAGAACGCCTTCCTCGAGGACGAGGTGGCCCGCCGCATGCGCGAACTGGCGGCCGTGCAGGACGTGACCATCATGGCCATGGCCTCGCTGGCCGAAACGCGCGACAACGAAACCGGCAACCACATCCGGCGCACCCAGCACTACGTGCAGGTGCTGGCCCAACACCTGTCGTCGCACCCGCGTTTTTCCGCCGCGCTGACGCCGGAAGACATCCCCCTGCTGTTCAAGTCCGCCCCGCTGCACGACATCGGCAAGGTGGGCATCGCCGACCGCATCCTGCTGAAACCCGGCAAGCTGACGCCCGAGGAGTTCGAGGACATGAAGCGCCACCCGGCCCTTGGGCGCGACGCCATCATCGCGGCGGAAAGGCAACTGGACACGCCGGTCTCGTTCCTGCGCCACGCCCGCGAAATCGCCTACTGCCACCACGAGAAATGGGACGGCAGCGGTTACCCGCGCGGCCTTTCCGGCGACGACATCCCCGTGTCGGCGCGGCTCATGGCCCTGGCCGACGTGTTCGACGCACTGATCAGCCGCCGGGTGTACAAGCCCCCGTTCGACATGGACAAATCCGTGGGGATCATCCGCCAGGGGCGCGGCGCGCACTTCGACCCGGACGTGGTGGACGCCTTCCTGGCCAACCTGCAAACCTTCCGCGCCATTGCCGACCGCTACGCCGACTCGGAAGAAACGCTGGAGGAAACCAGGTCGCGCACCGAGAAGGACTATCCGCCAAAGGCGCAGGACTGAGGACGCCCCGCCCAACTCCGCCCAGCCCCGTCCGGTTATGTCACGGCCTTGCGCCTGCCGGGGCCGTTTGCTAGACCGGACGGGCGTTCCGGCCCCCCTGCGCGCCCTGCGCCTACCTTCACCCCCCTTTCGCCATGCCCGACACTTCCACGGATACCCTGCCCCGGCCCGACGATACGGAAACCGCGCAGGCAGACACCCCTGCCCCCGCCGCCCGGCCGGAAACCTCCCGCCCGGAAGTGGCGCTGTTCATCCGCTCCTATTCCCGCTACGGCGGCGTGGAGCATTTCTGCCACCGCTTCCATGAATACCTGCGCGCCCAGGGCGTACCCGTGCGCGTGCTGTGCGGCGAAGTGGCCCCGGAAATGCTGGCGGGAACGAGCGGGAAAACCGCCCGGCGGCGCGGCGATGACGAACGTCCCGTGGACCCGGATGCCGCCCCCCCGGCTGTGGACATCCACGAACTGGGGCTGTGGCGGCCGGGCCGGTTCATGAAGAACCTGGGCCTGTATTTTGCCGCCGCCCGCGCCCTGCGCGAACTGCCGCCAACCACCATCAGCGTCGGCTTCGGCAACATGGCGGGCTGCCACATCCACCGCTCCGGCGGGCCGCACCTCGACTTCCTGCGCAACAGTCTGGCGGCGCAGCGCTCGCCCCTGCGGCGCCTCGCCAAGGCGTTCACCCGCCTGCTGAACCCCAACAACCTGCTGATGGCCGTGCTGGACAAGCGCATCTACAACCACCCGGCCACGCGGCGCGTCATCGCCATCTCGCAGAACGTGCGGGCCGCCGTGGCGCGCCAGTTTCCCCATTCCCCGGCCACGGTGGTGGTCATCCCCAACGGGGTGGACACCCGGCGCTTCAACACCCGGCGCTTCGCCGACCTGCGCGGCGAGGCCCGGCGGCTGGTGGGCCTGCGGGAGCGCCACCGGGCCATCGGGTTCTGCTCCAGCAACTTCGAACTCAAGGGGCTGGACCGGCTCGTCGCCGCGCTGGCCCACCTGCCCGAGGAATACGTGCTGGTGGTGGCGGGGGGGCGGCGCAGCCGCAAATACGCCGACTACGCAAGATCGCTGGGGGTGGAGAAGCGGGTGGTGTTCCTGGGCAAGGTCAAGGCCGCCGACATGCCACGCTTCTACGCCGGGCTCGACGTGTTCTGCCACCCCTCGTTCTACGACACCTTCGGCAACGTGGTGGCCGAGGCGCAGGCCATGGGCCTGCCCACGGTGACCACCCGGGCCACCGGCGCGTGCGACGTCATCGACGACGGCCGCACCGGCCGGGTGCTGGACCAGCCGGAACCGTGGGCGCTGGCCACGGCCATCTTCGACCTGCGCGACGTGGAGCCCGGCACCGTCTTCGGCACCGTGGAGGACGACGAGCAGGTCTTCGCCCGGTATCTGGAAGTGATCGAGGACGTGCGCCGGGAACTGGCGGCCGACGCCGAAAGCTGACCCCCCGCCCCACGAAAGAGGTTCGGCAGCACCGACTGGAAGGGGCGCCCCCCGCCTTAGGGACTGTTTCTAAATTAGGAT
>JALHHV010000500.1 GCA_022837365.1 Desulfovibrio sp.
TGGACCAGGAGCAGGTGAAGCAGGTGGCCGTGGAGGTCATGGAACGCCTGGTCACGCCGGTCATCGGCGAAGCCGGTTTTTCCGTCGAACTGGCCGAGGGCCGGGTGAACGTTTCCGTGGATTGCGGCGAGAATTCCGGGCTGCTCATCGGCCGCGAGGGGCAGACCCTGTCGGCGTTGCAGTATCTGGCCTCGCGCATCGTCTCGCGCAAGCTCGGCGCGTCGGTGCGGGTGCAGCTGGATTCCGGCGACTACCGCGAGCGGCAGGACGACAAACTGCGCGACATCGCCCTGCACCTGGCCGAAAAGGTGCGCGCCACCGGCAAGCCGCAGTCCACCCGTCCGCTCAGTTCGTACCACCGCCGGGTGGTGCACGTGACATTGCAGGACGACGAAGAGGTGGTCACCCGCAGCAAGGGCGACGGCCCGCTGAAGCGCGTGATCATCATGCGCAAGAAGAAAAGCTGAGCAGGCCGACTCCGGCGGCAGTGCCGCCGGGGGCCGCGGGCGGAAAATTCCGTTTGCGGCGGGCGGCGGGAACATACATGGTCGAATCGCGTCGCGGGGGAGGCCCACAGGGTTTCCCCCGTTCGCGTCCGCAAGGGCGCGCGCCCGCCGGGACATGAGTCCGGGCGGGGCATCGCGCCGGGGAGCAGGTCATGCGGCAGGAAGGCACCATCGCCGCCATCGCCACCCCGCCCGGTCACGGGGGGGTGGGCATCATCCGCATCAGCGGGCCGGACAGCCATGCCATCCTGGGGCGGCTGTTCCTGCCCGCTTCGCCGCGTTTTTCCGGGTTCCGGCCGTGGACGCTGCACCGGGGCCGCGCGTGCGACGCATCCGGCGCGCCGCTGGACGACGTGCTGGCCGTGGCCATGCCCGGCCCGCGCACCTTCACCGGCGAGGACGTGGCCGAAATCCACTGCCACGGCGGCCCGGCCGTGCTGGCGGCGGTGCTGGAGGCGGCCTGCGCCCAAGGCGCGCGGCTGGCCGGGCGGGGCGAATTCACCCGGCGGGCCTTTCTGAACGGGCGCATGGACCTGACCCAGGCCGAGGCCGTGGCCGAGATGATCGCCGCGCCCGCACGGGGCGGGCTGCGCCTGGCCCAGGCCCGGTTGCAGGGGCTGCTGGGGACGCGGGTTGCCGGCCTGCGGGCGCGGCTGCTGGACCTGCGGGCGCAGGTGTGCGTGGCCGTGGATTTTCCCGAGGACGAGGTGGACTGCCTTGCCCCGGATGCCTTCGTGGCCGAATGTGACG
>JALHHV010000052.1:0-8185 GCA_022837365.1 Desulfovibrio sp.
CCCGGCTGCCTCGGCCGGTGTGGCTGCCGCCGGAGCGGGAGCGGGCGCGGCCTTGGCCTCCTGAACTGGAGCCGGGGCGGGAGCGGCTTCGGGAGCCTGCGCAGGCGCGGGCGTGCTGATGCGGGCGATCTGCTTTTCCAGCATGTCGCCGATGATGGAGGTTTCCTGCTCCATCAGGTCCACCATCAGGCTGAAATCCATGCCCGAAAAGCGCGCCTGGTCCACCAGACCGGCGGTGCGTTCCGCATAGACGCGGATTTCGTCCAGCCCCATGTAGCCCGAGGAATTCTGGATGGTGACCAGGCACCGGTACAGCGCGTCGATGTACTCGCGCTGGGTGCCGTCGGCGGCAAGGGTCTTCAGGGCCACGCCGACGTTGTCCATTTGCTGGCGCACCGTGTTGATGAACAGCGCCACGTCGTCGGGGTCGTAGCCGGGGGCCACGGGGGGCGACGGCATGTCCTCGTCGCCGTCCGCTGTGGCGGCACCCGGTGCGGGGGCTTCCGCCTCCTCAGGCGCCTCGGCCACCGGAGCGGCCCGGCGTCCGCCGAGGCCGTCGGGCAGGGTGATCTCGCCACCCGCCACCGCCTTGCGCAGGCAGTCGAGGATGACTGAAATGTCGAACGGGGTGACGTTGCCGGTGGCCGGGTCGATGCGCGACACCAGCGCTTCCAGCAGGTCCACCACCAGCAGCAGCAGGTCCACCAGTTCGTGCGAGCCGGTCATCTCGCCCCGGCGCACGTTGTTAAGCAGGGTTTCCGCCTCGTGGGTCAGGCTGTTCAGTTCGGCGAAGCCGATGATGCCGCTGTTGCCCTTGAGGTTGTGGAAAAAGCGGAACAGGTCGTTGACCAGTTCGCCCTGCCCGGTGGGGTTGCGCTCCAGTTCCAGCAGCCCGGAACTGAGGTTTTCCGCCATCTCGCGGGCCTCGTCGATGAAGTCCTTGAGGTGCCCTTCGCCGAAGGCGGTCAGGGCGTAGGACTCCATGGGCTCCAGCGTGGCGATCCATTCGGCGGAACCGCCCTCCGCCGGGGCGATGCGTTCCGGCTGGGGCTGCGGCGCGGTGGGCACGGGTTCGGGGGCGGGAGCCGGGGCTGGCGCTGGCGCGGGTTGCGCCGCCGCCACGGGCTCGGGCTCCGCCACCGGCGCTGGCGCTCGGGGCGGAGCGGCGGGCGCGGGTCGCGGGGCCGGGGCCGGGGCGTCTCCGGCCATGATGGCGTCGATGGTGGCGATGATGGATTCGGTCTCCACGTCGCCCTCGCCGCCGGTTGAATCAAGGTTGTCCACCATCTGGCGCAACGCGTCGGTGGCCGAGAGGATGACATCCATGATCTCGGAGGTGACGGTCATGTCCCCCTTGCGCAACTCGTCCATGATGTTTTCGGCACGGTGCGCAAGGCCGTTGATCCGGTTCAGCCCCAGAAAGCCGGACGCGCCCTTCAGCGAATGCATGGGGCGGAATATCTCGTTCAGCAGCGCGAGATTGTCCGGCGCCTTCTCGAGTTCGAGCAGGTTGGGCTCGATGGTCTCGAGGTGCTCTTTGGCTTCGACGATGAAATCGGCGAATATTTCCGGATCCATGAAATCCTGACTCATACCCTCACCTCAGGTAGGCCGGGGCGTGGCCGTGCTCGATAGCCGGGATGCCGTCCGGCGCGGCGCCATGGCCGCCCGCACCGGGATTCCCGGGCCCCCAGAAAGCCTTGGCGCGGCGCCGTGCCGCGCGTTCGGAACCACTACACTGCATCGTATCGGTCAACCGAGCAGCATCTTTATGTTCTTGACCATCTTTTCCGGCTGGGCGGGCTTGACCATGTACAGGTTGGCGCCAAGGCTCATGCCCATCTGGATGTCCTTTTCCTGCCCTTCGGTGGACAGCACCACGATGGGCAGGTCGCGGTAGGCTTCCTGCTCACGCACCGTCTTGATGAAGGTGAACCCGTCCATGCGCGGCATGTTCACGTCGGAGATGATCAGATCGACCTTTTCGGAGGAGTACAATTTCTCCAGACCGTCGAGTCCGTCCTCCGCCGTGGTCACCTTGAAGCCTTCCTTTTTCATGATGAAGGCGACAAGGTTGCGAACGGTCTTGGAGTCGTCCACGATCAATATATGCTTGCTCATGCGTGCCTCCTCAGCGTTTCAGAACACAGTCGAGTATCTTGTCCACCGAAACGATGCTCACCAGGCGTTCGCCCGCCTTGAGCAGGCCGGACACGAAGTCCACGCTGACGCCGAGGTGCGATTCGATGGCCCAGTCGATATCCTGTTGCGGCACCCGGTACATGGTGTGCACCCGCTCGATCATCATGCCCATCTGCAGGCCGCGCCTGCGGCAGACGATGATGAATTTGTCCTCACCCCCGGCGCTTCCGGCGCCCTCGCCGCCCCCGTCATCCCCATGGGGCACGTCCAGCAGTTCGCGCAGCCGCACCAGCGGCGTGACCCGCCCGCGCAGGTTGACGATGCCCGCCACGAACGACGGGGCGGCGGGCAGGCGCGTGGGCGTGGAAAACTTGATGACCTCCTGCACGGCCTCGGTGGGCACGGCGAATTCCTGGGCCCCCAGGAAAAAGCCCACCATTTGCAGCACCGGTTCGCGGCGCAGGCGGGCGTCCAGCGCTTCCGCCTCGTCGTCAACGCCCAAGGAGCCCGCCGCTCCGTCCGCCGCCGCTCCGGCGACCCCGGCGCGCGAAGGATCGATGCCGATGCGGCGCAGGATGTCGCCTTCCTCGACGCCAAGATACTTCTGCATGAAGGCCCGTTCGGCGGCGGTGAACTCGCCTCCGCCGCCCGTGGCCGCTTCCGAGCCGAAATCGTGCTGGCGGAAGTACTCCTCGGGTGAACGCTGGGTCATGATTGCAACATCTCTTCGGCCAGCGCGTCGTAGGCACGCGCCCCCCGGCTGTCGGGATCGAGATCGTAGATCACCCTGCCCTGCGCGCTGGCCTCGCGAAAGCGGGTATCCATGCCGACCACCGTGTTGAACATCTTCGGTCCCATCTTCTGCGCCAGCAGTTCGAGCACCCTGTTGCACGCCCTGGCCCGCTTGTCGAACATGGTGGCCAGCGCCCGGTACCTGATGGGCTGCGGCAGCACCTTGTTGAGCACCCGGATGGTGTCGAACAGCAGTTTCAGGCCGTGCAGCGCCAGAAAATCGGTCTGGATGGGAATGACAAGCAAATCGCAGGCCACCAGCGCGTTCACCAGCAGGATGCCCACGTGCGGCGGGCAGTCGATGATGATGAAGTCGTAGTCGTCGCGCACGTGCGCGATGGCCTGTTGCAGTATCGCTCCCTTGCCCTTGCGGCCCTTCAGGTCCACATCCAGTTCGGCAAGCTGGATGCTTGCCGGGGCCACGTCCCAGTCCTGCCCTTCGTTGCGGCGCACCAGGCGCTTCCACAGGCCGGGCCAGGCCGCCTCGTCGACCATGAACAGGTCGTACATGGTCACATCCAGGTCCTCCGGGTAGAACCGGAGGTGCACCGAGGCGTTGGCGTGCGGATCAAGGTCCATGATCAGCACGCGCTTGCCCCGGCGCGCCAGCGCCGCACCCAGCGTCAGGGTGGAGGTGGTCTTGCCCACGCCCCCCTTCTGGTTGGCGATGGCGACTACCCGCGCGCCCATCGGCCGTCCCGTGCGCCCGTGCCCGAGGGGCGCTTCCCGGCCGCGCCCACCTCTCCGGGCACGGATTGATTCCGTTCCGTCACGTTGCCGTCTCCCTTGCCGCCGCCGTCACTCCAGCTTGCGGTAGATGATGGCGCCGGTGTGGTGTTCCGGCTTGAAGGCGCGGGTGATGTTGTGCAGCGATTCCGAATGCCCGATGAGCAGGTACCCGCCGGGCAGCAGGTTGTCGTAGTACGAGCCGATGACCTGCTTCTTCATCTCGTCGTCGAAGTAGATGATCACGTTGCGGCAGAACACGATGTGCGAACGCTCCACCCGCTTCAGCCCCATGCGGTCGCTGAGGTTGATCTGCCCGAAGTTCACCAGCTGCTTCAGCTTGGGGTCCACCTTGAACTGGGTGCCTTCCTTGATGAAGTAGCGGTCGATGATCTCCTTGGGCGTGGTGCGCAGGGCGTAGTCGGAATAGACTCCGCGCCGGGCCGAGGCCAGCACCGCCTCGGACAGGTCGTTGGCGGTGATCTTGATGTCCCAGCTCGCAAGCTCGGTCTTGAGCACCTCGTGCAGGATGATGGCGAGGGTGTACGGCTCTTCCCCGGTGGAGCACCCGGCCGACCAGATGCGCAGCCGCTTCTGTCCCTTGGCGCGCAGTTCGTTCAGGACGGTCTTCAGCACGTGTTCCTGGAACACCTGCAACTGCGGCGGGTTGCGGTAGAAGCTGGTTTCGTTGGTGGTCACCACCTCGAACAGCCGGTTGAGCTCCACCCGCTTGTTGGCGTCGTAGCGCAGGAAGTAGTAGTACTCGCCGAAGTTCTTGAGGTTCAGTTCCTTGAGGCGGTTCGACAGGCGGTTTTCCACCAGGTACTTGCGGTTTTCCGCGATGTAGATGCCGCATTGCTGGTAGATGAAGTCGCGCAGCTGCACGAACTCCTCGTCGGAGATCTTCAGTTCCTTGCGCAGCGTGATGGAGTTGGAGAACAGCGAGGACATCAGTCATCCACTCCTTGTTCCTCGTGGATGCGGGCGGCCGCCGTCTCGGCGGCCTGCTGGACTTCCGGGTCCTCCGATTCCATCAGGTGCAGCAACGCCCGGAACGCGACGTTGCCGCCGATGGCCCCCAGCGCCTCCACCACCTTCAGCAGCACCAGGTGCCCGGCGTTTTCCGTCAGCGCCACCAGTTGCGGCACCGCGTCGGAATCCTTCAGCGAGCCCAGCGCCTCGATGGCCCGCACCCGCACCCAGTCGTCCGGGTCGTCCAGGGCCTGGATGAGGTAGGGGAAGACGTTGCCTTCGCCGCAGTTGCCCAGAAGCTCGATGAGGGCCAGGCGCACCTCGCGGTTTTCGTCGTGCAGGCGGGGCACCACCAGTTCCAGCCGTTCGCTGGTGAAGGGGCAGACGTTGGCCACCGCCTCCAGCGCCACCTTGCGCACGTCGGGAATCTCGTCCTCCAGCGCTTCGGTGAGTTCGGCCAGGTTCGCGTCCACGTCGAAGCGCCCCATGGCGTACACGGCCATCATGCGGTGCAGCGGGTCCGGGCTGCGGAACGATTCGCGGAAGCGGGCGTTCATGCCGGGGTCGTTCAGGGCGATGCACGCGTCGAGGGCGGCTTCCTTCACGTCGTCGTAGGGGTGTTCCAGCAGGGCCAGCATGCGCTCGCCCGCCTCCACCGCCTTGGCCCGGCGGCCCAGGTAGTGCAGGGCGGCCTTCAGCACGTGGGCGTCGTTGTGGCGGTCCAGCACGTCGATGAAGAAATCGCGGTCGCTGGGGTCGCAGCGTTCGGCCAGCACCGTGGACATGGCCCGCTGCGCGTCGCGCGGCTTGTCCCAGAACACCCCGCGCAGCACGTCGATGCCGTGGCGGCTGGGCATGCCCCGGATGGCCTCGACGAGGATGAGCAGGGTGTGCTCGTCGTCGCCGCGCACGTGGCGGTCCACCGAAGCGTTGAAGCCGATGTCGGCCAGGCTGTGCACGCAGGCCACCAGGCGTTCGTGGTCGCGGTCGGGGTCCAGCGTCACGGCCACCTTCAGCACCGCCTCGGTGGCCTCTGCCCCGCCGATGCTGGCAAGGCCGCGCATGGCGGCGTTCTGCACGTCCTCGTCCTCGTCGTCCATGGCGGCCAGCAGGTAGTCGCGCAGGCGCAGCCGGTCCTTTTCGCCCAGCAGGGACAGCGACTTGCCGCCCAGCACGTTGACGATGGCCTTGGCGATCTTGTTGCGCAGCGGGCCGGGCGACTTGTCCAGGCGTTTCAGCAGCAGCGGCACGGCCTTGATGTTGCCCATTTCGCCCAAGGCGTCCACGATCATGGAGGCCACCAGGTCGGACGCCGCGTCCAGCGCCTTGACCAGCGCGTTGACCGAGGATTCGGCCCGGATCTTGGTCAACGCCTCGATGACCGAGAACTGCACCCACTCCTCGTCCATCATGGCCTTGTTCAGGCATTCCGCCGCGTCGGGGAAGGCCAGGGTGCCAAGGCTGACGGCGGCCTGGTAGCGCACGTTGACCTCGGGGTCGCGCAGAAGGGCCTCGCACAGCGGGGGCACCGCGAGGATGCTTTCCGAGGTGCCCAGGATGTCGGAAGCGAAGATGCGCATGTCGGGGTCGTCGTCATGCAGCAGCTGCTTCAGCGAGTCGAAGTCGTCGGCCCCGATCTCGCGCAGCACGTCCATGGCGATGTTGCGGATGGGCGCGTCGTCCGACCGCAACAGGGGCAGCACCCCGCGCACGGCGGTCACGCCCCCTACCTTGCGCAGGGCCCGGTCGGCCGCTTCCTGCACCCCTATGTTGTGGCTCTGGATCTGCGCCACCAGATGCGGCACGGCGCTTTCCAGCCGAAGGTTCCCGGCGGCATAGGCCGCCTCGCGGATCGCCTCGACGTCGTCGCCCTGGAGTTGCTCGATGATCTGCTGTTCGGACATACTCCCGTCCTTCCGTGAATGGCTGGCCTTATTGCCTGACCCGATCCCGCCGGGCCGCGCCGCGTCCGCCGGTCGCCTTGCGGCGCCGCGCCGGCGCGGCATTTGGCGCAGGCTATTTGTACAGTCCCGTCATTATGGCAGAGGCCATGTCGTCTATGTCTATGATTTCGTCCGCCAACCCGGCGTCCACGATGGCCTTGGGCATGCCGTAGACCACGCAGGTCGCGTCGCTCTGGGCCAGCGCGCGGCCGCCCTTCTGCTTCAGCACGCGCACGCCTTCCAGTCCGTCGCTGCCCATGCCGGTGAGGATGACGCCCAGGGTGCGGCGGCCCATGGCCTGGGCCACCGATTCGATGAGCACGTTGGCCGATGGCTTGTACAACGCCTCCGCCGGTTCCGGGGTGACCACCACCTCGACCATGCTGATCTTCTGGTCCACACGTAGGTGCTTGCCGCCGGGCGCGATGTACGCGGTGCCGGGGCGCAGGCGTTCGCCGTTCTCGGCCTCCTTCACCGCGATGCGGCACACGCCGTCCAGCCGCTTGGCGAAGGGGCCGGTGAACGCGGCGGGCATGTGCTGGGCGATGAGGATGCTGGCCGGAAAGTCGGCCGGAAGCTGCGACAACACCTTCTGCACGGCGGGCGGCCCGCCGGTGGAAACGCCGATGGCCACGATGTCGCGCACCGGGCGGCCGGTGCGCGGGGTGAGCACCGGGCGCGAGCCGCCGTCGCCCGCTCCCGTGGCGGCGCCACCGCCCGGCCCCGGGGAAACGGCGGCGCCCCCGTCGCCCAGGGGGCGGGGGGCGCGCAGCGAGCGGGGCGTGCGCAGGAACTTGCGGCGCGAAATTTCCTTCACCTTCTCGCGCAGTTCATCCTCTATGCGCACGATGTCCAGCGAAACCTTGGACAGCTGCTTGGGGATGAAGTCCACGGCGCCCAGTTCCAGGGCCTTGAGGGTGGCTTCCGCCCCTTCGGTGGTCAGCGAACTGACCATCAGCACCGGGCGGGGCATCTCCATCATTATGCGGCGCAGCGCGGTCAACCCGTCCATGCGCGGCATCTCGATGTCCAGGGTCACCACATCGGGATTGTGCCTGCGCACCAGTTCAAGCCCTTCCTCACCATCGCGGCCCACGGCCACCACGCTGATTTCGGGGTCTTTTTCGAGCATGCTGGAAAGCGCCTTACGCATGAAGGCGGAATCATCGACAACGACAACCGTGATCACTCGGGTCTCCTCGGGAACGTCCGGGCGTCGGGTTCCTCCCTGTACCGGAACGGCATGTTCCGGCCCCGGAACTCGCGTGCGATTCGCAATGGGTATCCGTATCGTGGGCCAAGCCGTCCGGCATCGCCGAGACGGGCTATGCGCCCGGCGCATTGCGCCGCTCCGTGCCCTTGAACGGCGGGACTGCCAGTAAACTTGGCCGTATGTACAATAGGTGAACCCACTCTTTTTGACAACCGCCCATAAAAACGCTTGCCATTCCCACCCACCCGCGCTAAACACCTCTTCCTCGACGGGATGTGGCTCAGCTTGGCTAGAGCGCAGCGTTCGGGACGCTGAGGCCGGAGGTTCGAATCCTCTCATCCCGACCAGAACGGTCAAGGGCTTGTGGTGAACGCCACAAGCCCTTTTTCCGTTGGGG
>JALHHV010000052.1:8193-9190 GCA_022837365.1 Desulfovibrio sp.
TACAATGATCGCATCGTTCCGGTGCAAGGAAACACGAGCCCTCTTTGAAGGCACGCCAACCCGCAGGTTCAGCGCTTTCACCAGCGTCGCCCTGCGCAAGCTCGACATGCTGGACGCCGCGGCCTGCCTTGACGACCTGCGCATTCCCCCCGCCAACCGCCTTGAAGCGCTCAAGGGCGACCGGCAAGGGCAGCACAGCATCCGGATCAACGACCAGTGGCGCATCTGCTTCGTCTGGCGGGACGGAGCCGCCCACGAAGTCGAAATCGTCGATTACCATTAAGGAGGACGCCATGCGCATCCGTACCCACCCGGGCGAAATCCTGCGCGAAGAATTCCTGTCCCCCCTCGGCATCACGCCCCACGCCCTTGCCGTGGCCCTGGGCGTGCCCGCCACCCGCATCTCGGACATCGTCCACCGGCGGCGCGGCGTCACGGCCGACACGGCGGCGCGGCTCGCGCGGTTCTTCGGCACCAGCGCCGCGTTCTGGATGAATCTCCAGTCGGCATACGACCTGTCCATCATCGAGCATGACAAAAGCGACGACCTGCTGCACATACGCCCCCACCCATCCGCAGGTGCGCCCCTGGCCTGCTGAGGCCCCGGTCGTCACGCATCCGGCCACAAGCCCTTTTTCTGTCTGGAAATCGTTCCGGAACGCGCCCGCCCGCTTGCGCCCGCCGTCACGAGCGGGTTGCCAAAACGCCGTTTTCTTGGCACCAAGGAAACCGTCGGCGCGAAACACCCGTTTCCCGCAGCCGCCACAGCCACAGTCCATATCCGGTTCCACCGCACGCCGGACGGCCGCAGGCCCCTGAAACCAAACATGCATCCGCCCCCGGCCAGTTCGCTTCCAAAGCCGCCAACACCGCAAACACCACCGAACGCCGCCATGCACATGACGACAAAGAACGGACCGTCGCCGCTATTCCGCGCCTGCGCCCGCCTTCTGCCGCTGCTGCTCGCCATGACCCTGGCTGGCCCCGCCTGCGTCCG
>JALHHV010000501.1 GCA_022837365.1 Desulfovibrio sp.
CGTGGTGGCCTCCATCCTGGGCTTTGCGGAAATCGCCGTCTCGCGGCTGCACGCCGCCCCCGCCGCGCCGCCCGCCACCGACCCCATGGTGGTGCGCAGCCTGGACAACATCGTGCTGGGCTGCCAGCGCGCCCGGGAGGTCATCGCCTTTGCCCAGTCCGTCGCCGGGCGGGTGGACCTGAACGCGGAACAGGCCGACCTGCACGGCCTGGTCACCGCCTGGTGCGCCGAGCTTGCGGGCGAATTGCCCCCCGATGTCCGGTGGACGGTATCCCGCGGCCAGCCCACGCCGGAACCGCCGCAGCCCGAACGGTTGCCGCCGGTGCGCGTGGATGCGGCCCGCCTGCGCGAGGCCTTTGCCGAGATATGGCGCAACGCCGCCTGGGCGGTGCAGGACATGGGACAAGACATGGGCCAAGACATAAGCAAGGCCCAGACACGGGACACAGGCTCGCCGGGCGGCGCCGGGCATGCCATTCCAGCCACCCCTCAGTCCCCCCAGGCCACCCCGCCCCCTCAGCACGACAATCCCTCCGGCCGCATCCTGGTGGAAACCGCCCTGGCTCCCGCCTCGCCGCGCCACCCCGGCCGCTGGGTACGCCTGCGCGTGCGCGACACCGGGCGGGGCATGGACGCGGACACCCTGTGCCGCATGCGCGACCCCTATTTTTCCACCAAGGCCCGGCACGAGGGCAAGGGGCGCGGCCTGGCCCGCGCGGCGCCTGACCACATGGCCAACGTGCTCATCCTCGACGACGACGAACTGTTCTGCGAAATGCTGCGCTCGGCCATGGAGATGGAGGGCCACGCCTCGTCCGCCGCCCACTCGCTGGCGGAAGGCGCCCTCCTGCTGGAGCGCGACGTGTTCGACGCCGTGTTCCTGGACGTGCGCCTGCCCGACGGCAACGGCCTGGACATGCTGCCCCGGCTGCGCCACATGGCCAGTCCGCCCGAGATCATCATCGTCACGGCGGCGGGCGACCCGGACGGCGCGGAACTGGCCATCACCGACGGGGCGTGGGACTACGTGGAAAAGCCCGCCTCGCTGGAGCAGATGCGCTTCACCCTGGACCGCGCCCTGCGCCACCGCGACCGGCAGGCCCGCATGCACCGCCGCCCGCTGGACACGGGCGGCATCGTGGGCGCCAGCCCGCGTCTGGCCGCATGCCTGGAACGGCTGGCCGAGGCGGCCATGGGCGACGCCGCCGTGCTCATCACCGGCGAGACGGGCACCGGCAAGGAACTGTTCGCGCGGGCGCTGCACCGCAACAGCCGCCGCGCCTCGGGGCCATTCATCACCCTGGACTGCGCGGCGCTTTCGCGCTCGCTGCTGCACAGCGAACTGTTCGGCTACCGGCGCGGGGCGTTCACCGGCGCCATGGAATCCCGCGCCGGGCTCATCCGCCAGGCCGACGGCGGCACCCTGTTTTTGGACGAAGTGGGCGAACTGCCCCTGGCCCAGCAAAAGGCCTTCCTGCGCGTGCTGCAGGAGCGGCGCTTCCGGCCCATCGGCAGCAGGGAGGAGGTGGAGAGCGACTTCCGCCTGGTGGCCGCCACCAACCGCAACCTGCCGGACATGGCCCAGCGCGGGGCCTTCCGCAAGGACCTGCTGTTCCGCCTGCAAGCCGTGGAAGTGCAACTGCCCCCCCTGCGGGAACGCAAGGAGGACATCCGCGAACTGGTCGCCGCCCACGCCGCGCGCATCTGCCGCCGCGACGACATCGGCGCCAAGAGCTTCGACCCGGAAGTGTTCGAGGCGCTGGCCGCGTACGACTGGCCCGGCAACGTGCGCGAACTGGTCAACGTGGTGGAGGGCGCGCTGTTGCAGGCCCGCGAGGAGCCGGTGGTGCAACCGGAACACCTGCCCGTGCCCCTGCGCGCCCGCCGCGCCCGCCACAGGCTGGCGCCCGGCGCA
>JALHHV010000502.1 GCA_022837365.1 Desulfovibrio sp.
CAGCGCACCGGCGTCAGGGTGGTGGTGGAATACGGCGGCATGGGCCAATTGCTCACCCGGTTCAACGCCACCAATACCGGCGACGTGTTCCTTTCCGGCGGCGAGCAGTACGTGCGCGAACTGGCCACGGCGGGCAAGGTGCTGTCCGAACACAGGCTGGTGCTGCACACCCCGGTCATGGCCGTGCGCAAGGACAAGGCGGCGGGCATCGCCACCCTGGCGGACCTGGCGGCCAGCAACCTGCGCATCGCCATGGGCGACCCGCAGGCCATCGCGCTGGGCAAGAGCGGCGAAAAGCTGCTGGACGCCAGCGGCCACGGCCAGGCGCTGCGCGACAAGGTGGCCGTGCGCAGCACCACCATCAAGCAGGTGCTGCTGTACCTGACCAACGGCGACGTGGACGCCGCCGTCATCGGCCGCTCCGACGCCGTGGCCAACGCCGCCTCGCTGGTCATACTGCCCACGCCGCAGGGCACGCCCGAGGAAGTCAGCGTGGCGGCCGCGCTGTCCACCAGCGCCCATCCCGGACTGGCGCGGGAACTGGCCGCGTTCTTCGCGGCTCCGGAGAGCATCAAGGTGTTCGTGGACCACGGGTTCCTGCCGCTTCCGGCGAAGTAGCCCGGCCGCCATGGCGAAAATGGCGCTCATCCCGCTGGCGCTGCTGCTGGCGGTGGTGCTGGGGTCCATCGCCGCCCTGCTGGCCCGGCTGGACGCGGCCACCGTGGCGGGCATCCTGACCGACCCGGAAATCCGCTTCGCCATCGCCATGTCCATGGGCACGGCGGTGACCTCGCTGGGGCTGGCGGTGCTCATCGCCGTGCCCGCCGCGTGGGCGCTCACGCGCGGGGCCATCCCCGGCGGACGCCTGCTGCACCGGCTGTCGGACCTGGCCCTGGACCTGCCCATGGTCACCCCTCCGCTGGTCACGGGCATGGGGCTGCTGTTGCTGCTGGGCCAGACCGGCCCGGTGGGCGCGGTGTTTCCGGCGTTCGCCCGCAGCCTGTTCTCGCCGCTGGGCGTCGTCATCGCCCAGACCTACGTGGCCTGCGCCATCCTGGTGCGCAGCGCGGCGTCGGCCCTTTCCGCCGTGGACCGGGAATACGTGCATGCGGCGCACGGCCTGGGCCTTTCCCCGTGGAAGGCGTTCCTGCTGGTGGAAATTCCCCTGTGCTGGCGGCCGCTGACCGGCGGCTGCATCCTGGCCCTGTCCCGCGCCCTTGGCGAGTTCGGGGCCACGCTGATGCTGGCCGG
>JALHHV010000053.1:0-1346 GCA_022837365.1 Desulfovibrio sp.
CATGGCGTGCCCTGCCGCTCACGTGCTTGCGCTGGCGGGCTTCTTCTGGCACTGGCAAGTGAACGTTTACGAGATTCCGCGACAAGGAGAACGCATGGAGTTCCTGCCCATCAAACGGGCGCTCATGAGCGCCACGGACAAGAGCGGCCTGGCCGAATTCGCGGCCTTTCTGGCGGGCAACGGCGTGGAACTCGTCTCCACCGGCGGCACGCGCCGCATGCTCGAAGGCGCGGGGCTGAAGGTCACCCCCGTCAGCCGCGTGACCGGCTTTCCCGAAATTCTCGGGGGCCGGGTGAAGACGCTGCACCCGCACATCCACGGCGGCGTACTGGCCGACAAGGACAACCCCGAACACGTGGCCACGCTGCGCGAGCTGGGCATTGCCCCGTTCGACCTGATCTGTGTGAACCTGTACGATTTCGCCACCGCCGCGGCCAAGGGGCTGGACCTCAAGCAGGCCGTGGAGGAAATCGACATCGGCGGCCCGTGCATGCTGCGCGCCGCGGCCAAGAACTACCACTCCATCCTCGTGCTGCCTTCGCCCGCGTACTACGGGCGGGCCATGGAGGAAATGCGCACCAATTCCATGCGCGTGGGGCTGGAATTCCGGCGCGAGATGTCAGTGCTCACCTTTGCCGCCACGGCGGCCTATGACCGGATGATCGCCGATTATCTGGCGGCGGCGGCAAGATAGGCTTCTGGCACCCGCTTCGACTGCCGACCGGGCGTCCGCAAGGGCGCCCGGTTTTGCATGACGCCGCTCCCGCATCCTGTACCGGGTCCGCTGGTTCGCCAGACAGGCCAGACATGGCAGACATGCCAGGCAGGCCAGTGAGCGCCCCTCCCGGCAGGAAGCGCCCGTTTCCGCCGCCCTCACCCCATGTCCCGCTTCCCCGCGCCGCCCCTTCCGCGTATGATGCACTTTCGCGCCGGGCAGCCGACCGCAGCCGATCGGGCGCACCACGTTTCATTCCGCCAGCGCAGGAGCACTCCCATCGCCAAGGTTCTCGGCAACACCCAGGGGCTCAAGCCCAGCCACGTCAAGGCCCTGACCCGTCTGTACCAGCGCCGCTTCCCCTCCGTGGGGGGCTATTCGCACGAGCAGGCCCGCGAACTGGCCGCCCTGTCCCGTAGCGTGGGGCGGCAGGTGGCCGTGCTCATCGACCGGCAGGGCCGCGTGGCCATGGTGCTGGTGGGCGACACCGGGGCCATCACCATTCCGGAGCTGCCCCGCGCCCGCACGGGCACGGGCCGCCTGCGCGGCCTGCGCCTGCTGCACACCCACCTCGGGCCGGACCCGCTCTCGCAGGAAGACCTGATGGACCTGCTGTTCCTGCGCCTGGACG
>JALHHV010000053.1:1410-9572 GCA_022837365.1 Desulfovibrio sp.
CCCAGCCGTGGGATCGGGTGGATGCCGACATGCTGGCCCAGGTGGAAGCGCTGGAAGAGGAAATGGCCCGCGCCGCAAGCGACGCGCGCGCGGCCGCCCCGGCCCGCAGACCGGGCGCCACCGGTGGCGGGGCGGGCGGCGTGGCCGGGGCCGTGCCGCAGGGCCGCAGCCATGCCGAGCACATGGCCCACACCGCCGCCCTGGCCGCCGAGGCGGAAGGCCCCGCCGCCGTGCTGGTCAGCGTATCCACCGCGCCCCGCCCGTTGCAGGAACTGAATCTGGCCGAGCTGACCGAACTGGCCCGCACCGCCGGGGTGCGCTGCGCGGGCACCCTGATCCAGCGCGTGCCCTCGCTGAACCCCAAGTTCATCCTGGGCAAGGGCAAGCTGGCGGAACTGGAGGTGCTGGCCCTGCAAGGCAACGCCACCATGATCATCTTCGACGGCGAGCTTTCCCCGGCCCAGTTGCGCAACCTGGCCGACGTCACCGAGCGCAAGGTGCTGGACCGCACCCAGCTGATCCTGGACATCTTCGCCCAGCACGCCACCACCCGCGCGGGCAAGTTGCAGGTGGAAATGGCCCAGCTGAAGTACACCCAGCCCCGGCTGGTGGGAAAGAACCGCGCCATGGACCGCCTGATGGGCGGCATCGGCGGGCGCGGCCCCGGCGAAACCAAACTGGAGACCGACCGCCGCCGCATCCGCGACCGCATCGGGCGCATCAAGGACGAACTGGAAGCGCTGCGCCGCCAGCGCGCCTACGCCCGCGCCCGGCGGGCCAAGCAGCGGGTGCCGCTGGCCTCGCTGGTGGGCTACACCAACGCGGGCAAGTCCACCCTGCTCAACGCCCTGACCAACAGCGAAGTGCTGGCCGAAAACAAGCTGTTCGCCACGCTGGACCCCACCACCCGCCGCCTGCGCTTTCCGCACGAGCGGGAACTGATCCTGGCCGACACCGTGGGCTTCATCCGCAACCTGCCCAAGGAACTGCTGGAAGCCTTCCGCGCCACGCTGGAAGAACTGGAGGCGGCCGACCTGCTGATCCACGTGGCCGACGCGGGCCACCCGGAACTGGACCGCCAGTTGGGCGCGGTGGACACCATCCTCACCGACATGGAACTGCACGAGGTGCCGCGCCTCCTGGTGCTGAACAAGTGGGACACCCTGGACCAGGACACGCGCGAGGCCCTGCGCGCGATGCACCCCGACGCCATCACCCTGTCCGCCGCCACGCGGCAGGGGCTGGACGACCTGGTGACGGCCATCGCCACGCGCATCGACTGGGAACGCGACCTGCGCCCCTGCGGCAAGCGCGCGGCCAAGGGCGGCGATGACGGCGACAACGACGGTGGCGACGGTGGCGACGGTGGCGACTGCGGTACGGACGGCGATGCAGGCTGCCCCTGGCCGGAAATGGAGTCGGACCGGCTGAACTGACGAGGACGGCCCCCGTCGCCATGGTGCAGGCGGGGCGGCAGGACATTGCCTGCGCGCCCTTGCGCGCACTGCATCCAGACTCGCGACACATACGGCGCGACCATGCATCGTGCGGGCGCACAATGGCATGCAACGACGCAACGCCACCATGCCCATCCCAACTGTGCAGATTCGTTGATAAACTTTTTTCGCAAAAAATATCCTTTCCTTACAGCATATTGCAACTGCAACATTCTCGCGCTGCGGCATATCCCCATGCGCATATCCAACTCCATCAATGGGTGCGCCATGTTGCGACAGGGAAAAATGCGTCATCCTTTCGTTGCAACATTGCCGCCGCAACGCCATACCCCCTTTACAGTCGGCACGCTCACGGCTAGGGTTTAATCACCGGCGAAAGAAATCGGCCTAGCCAGTGGGCCGGAATTCCGCCGGAGTACGCAGCGGCGCCGAGGGCGTCGCGAGGTCCGCAACCAGTGCACAGAGCGCTCGCAGCCTGCGACGGAAGCAGGCGGAGCCCGGCCGAGCCACGGCACGACGCACCGAACGCGACAGGGGCCAGATGCGAAGGAACGCCATCGGAGGACTGTTCTGGCAGAAATTTACCCCCATAACGGCAAAGCGAGTTGCCCCCGATGAATAGGGAAACCGACGAAAATCCCTAACAGGCGTGCAGCAGAGATCCCGGCGCAGAGCGCGGAATCTCCCGGATATCCGGAGCGGCACGCCTTTCCTTTTGCCGTTTTCCGGCCGCCGCGCGCGGCCCGCCGCCTTCCCCGCCCGCTTCTCCCGCCCCTTTCCTCTTCCCATCCGGCGCTTCCCGTCCGGCACTTCCCGTCCATCGCTTCTTATTCGGGCTCCCCGCGCCCGTGGCGCCCGCATCCCGGCCCGTGGCCGCCAGCCCGCACTTTTCTTCGCCCCGGCCTTGCAGTAAGTACACGCAGACCTTGCCACGCGGCGCGAAAGCGCCTAAATCATACCCAGACGGTAGGCAATAACCCCACTCGCGTGGGGTATTTCATCCCGATTTCGCGGGGCCATCTTGACGCCCGCGCAAGCCCGAACAGACGCGCGACCCCGTGCCGCGCGCCGCACCCCGCGCCGCCATCGGCGCGCGCAGCCCACGGAGGTTTCCAGCATGCCCAAGCACGTCGTCGTCATCGGGGCCGTGGCCCTTGGCCCCAAGGCCGCCTGTCGTTTCAAGCGCCTCGAACCCGACGCCAAGGTCACCATGATCGACCAGTCGCCGCGCATTTCCTACGGCGGCTGCGGCATCCCCTATTTCGTCTCGGGCGAGGTCAACAACATCGACGCGCTGCAGGCCACCCCCTACAACGTGGTGCGCGACCCCGAATTCTTCCGCATCAACAAGGACGTGGACGTGCTGACCGAAACCCGCGCAGTGTCCATCGATCGCGCGGCCAAGACCGTGCTGGTGGAACACCTGCGCACGGGTGAAAAGCAGACCCTGTCCTATGACAAGCTGGTGCTGGCGCTGGGCAGCCGGGCCAACCGGCCCCCCGTCGAAGGGCTGGACCTTGCGGGCGTCACCGCCGCCACCAACCTGGAAGAGGCGGAATTCATCCGCAATTCCGTGGCCGCGGGCACGGTGAGCAACGCGGTGATCGTGGGCGGTGGGTTCATCGGCCTGGAAATGGCCGTGGCCCTGGCCGACATGTGGGGCATCGGCGTCACCGTGGTGGAACTGACCGACCGGCTCATGCCGGGGTTCCTGTCCTCCACCCTTACCCGCATGGTGCGCCACGACCTCGAGAAGAACGGCGTCACCGTGCTGACGGGCGAGAAGGTGGTGCGGCTGGAAGGCGAGGACGGGGCCGTGGCCCGCGTGGTCACCGACAAGCGCACCATCGACGCGGAACTGGTGATCATGGCCGCCGGGGTGTCGCCCAACACGGCCATCGCCAAGGAGGCGGGGCTGGCCGCCGACCCGCGCGGTGCGCTCATCGTCAACGACCGCATGCAGACCAGCGACCCGGACATCTATTCCGGCGGCGACTGCGTGACCATCCCCAACCTGATCACCGGCAAGCCCGGCTTCTTCCCGCTGGGGTCCATGGCCAACCGCCAGGGCCGCGTGGTGGGCACCAACCTGGCCGGGGGCGACGCCACCTTCCCCGGCGCGGTGGGCAGCTGGGTGGTCAAGCTGTTCGAAATCTCGGCCTGCGGCGCGGGCCTGACCATCGAAACCGCCCTGCGCGAAGGCTTCGACGCCATCAACGTACACGTGGAGCAGTTCGACCGGGCGCACTTCTACCCGGAAAAGACCATCATGTCGCTGGAACTGGTGGTGGAAAAGGCCACCCGCCGGGTGCTGGGCATCCAGGGCGTGTCCACCCTGGGCGACGCGCTGACCGCGCGCATCAACGCCGTGGCAATCCTGCTGGCCGACAAGCCCACCATCGAGGACGTCAGCAACGCCGAAATCGTGTACTCGCCGCCGTTCGCCTCGGCCATGGACATCCTGAACGTGGCGGGCAACGTGGCCGAGAACATCCTGGAAGGCCGCTGCGCCGTCATCGACCCCGAGGAATTCGAACGGCTGTGGAACGAGCGCGCCGACAACGACACCGTGTGCTTCATCGACACCCGGCTCATCGGCAACTCGCAGCCCCTGGCCGAGAAGTATCCCGGCCAGTGGAACGCCATCCCCGAAGAGGAAATCCACGACCGCATCGCGGAAATCCCCAAGGACCGCACCGTGGTGCTGGTGTGCAACACCGGCCTGCGCGCCTACGAATCGCAGCTGATGCTCAAGGAACTGGGCGTCACCAACACCGTCAACGTGCAGGGCGGCATGGTGGCCATGCACAAGATCGGGGCGGATATCTAGTCTCTCCGGACCACACCCGTCAGGAATATGCCGAAGGGCAGGGAACGCGTTCCCTGCCCTTCGTTTTCGTAGATGGCCTCGCTCACGGGCGTGCCCCCTCCCCCGCTGCCGCGAGCCATCCGTCCCCATTCCAGACCGCGTGGACGGAACAGTCCGATGCGCGTATGCAGGGACATGGAGTATCGCTGGGGATGCTCCGGAAAGGTTTCGTTGGGAGTTGCCGCAGGCGGGCGCAACCTGCGTCCGGACGCGGCCGGTCACGACCGGACGCGCGCCGGAACGCCGCCATGGGGGCTGCCGCAAGGCGGCCCGGGAGGTACCATGGAAGACGAGGCTGGATACCTGGCGATGCTGGAACGGCAGATGGACGAGGCCATGGCGCGCCTGGCCGACGCCTGCCGCGACGAACAGGGCTGCGCCGCCCCGGAGGCGGACGGCGCGAAGCAGGCGGCGCGCGCCGCCTGCGAACGGGCCGAACAGGCCGCCCGCTCCACCTACGAGCAGGAATGGGCCAAGGTCTGGGGGGCGGTGCGCCAACGCAAGCACAAGGGCGGCAGATGACCGCCGCCCCCTCTTTCCCGCACGGCACCGCGTCCCGGCACCCGGCACCGGCGGGGCGCAACGATGCCTCCCCGGCTACCCCCGCAACGACAGGCGGTCGAGGCTGACCGCCGCCAAGTCCACCACGGCCATCCTGCCGCCGGGCCCGCCCAGCCGGGGGGGCTGGCCCAGCGCCAGCCGCACCGCCTCGGAAAGCGCCAGTCCCGCCGCCACGAGCAGGGCCGGGGGCTGGCATCCCAGCACGTCTTCCGCAGGGGGGCTTGCGGCCCGGCCGTGCGGAAAGAACATCCCGGCCAGCCCCCGTTCGCCGGGCAGGGCCGTGGCCACCATGGCCGTCCACCCGGCCACGCTGGCCGCGATCAGCGGCACGCCCGCGGCGGCGGCCCCCGCCTCGGCCGCCGGGCGGAACGCCACCCCGCCCAACGCGTCGATGGCCACGTCCGCGTCCGCATAGAACCGCGCGAAGTCCTGCCCCTCCAGCCGGTCCCGCCATGCGTCCAGTTCCACGGCCGGGTTCACCAGCGCCATGCGTCGCACGGCGGCGTCCGCCTTGGGCGTGCCGCAATCCGCTTCGGTGGCAAGCAGTTGACGGTTCAGGTTGGTGGGCTCGAACACATCGTGGTCGGCCACCCGGATGCGCCCGAACCCCATCCGGGCCAACCCCTCCAGAATGTGCCCGCCAAGGCCGCCCAGCCCCACAAGGGCCACGCGGGCGCGCAGCAGCCGGGCCTGACCGGCGGCGTCCAGCGTGGTGAAGTTGCGCAGGTAGCGTTCCGGAACCAGTCCCTGTTCCAGCGCCGCGATTTCAGTCCGGCGCAGGCTCGCGCCCGCCCGGCGCGCCACGTCCCCCACCGCCCCGTGCGCAAGCATCCGCACGGGGGTGCCGTCGGGCAGGGTTCCAGGGATGGCGGCCTGTTCCAGCAACGGGCGCAGCATGACGGAAGAATCCATGGCAACCTTCTCCGGGCCGGGCATGCAACCCCGGCCATGTGCCCGGCGACAGGCACGCAAAAAGCCCCCGCGCGCCAAAAGGAGCGGGGGGCGATCACATCTTCCGGAACCCCAGCAGAACCCGGTACGGCCCCGGAACGCCGGGCGGCGCCAGCGCCACCCTGTCCCCGCCGGACACCACGGCCAGGTCCGGGCTGACCGCCTTGCCGTTGACGAAGACCACTTCCACCATCTCCGGGGCGATGTCGAGCTGGCGCAGCAGTTCCGGCCCCGTGGTGCCCGGATGGACGCGCACCGGCAGGGGCACGGGCCACCCGCGCCTGCGAAACAGGTCCGCAAGCCCCATGAACGCCCGCAGTTCGATGTCGTCCGACTGACGCGCGTCGTCCACCATAGTCCCTCCGCCCCGCGCCTACCCGCCGCCCACCGCCGGGAACAGGCCCAGCCGGTCACCGTCTGCCAGCGCCCTGTCCAGCGGCGCATGCAGGCCGTTGACGAAAATCACCGCCACGTCTTCCGGCGCGATGCCGAGACGCAGCACCACGTCGCGCACGGTTCCGCCCTCGTCCAGGGCAAAGTCTTCTCCCCCGCCCGGCTGGAAGCGTTGCAACGTGGCGTAGCATTTCACCGTGATGTGCATTGGTCCGCCGCTTTCCCGTCACCCGTCATGCCGCGCGGCCGCCCCGCCCTTCGGGACGGCCGCGCGCATGTGTTTGCTAGAAGGCCAGCACGCTGTCGATTTCCTCGTCCGTGAAGTCCCACACGGTGTTGTGCGGGGGGCACGGTTCCTCGAAGAACTCGGGCAGGCGGTCGTGCGCGCTGGTGAACCCGGCGCGCCGGTTGAAGTCCAGTTCGGCCTTCAGGATGGTCGTGCCGAGGGCCGTCACGTCGTCGCCCGTCAGGGCCAGATCGTACCGCGCATTGATCATGTCCACCAGCGCGTTGAACCCGTCGGGGATGTCCAGGATGGCGAAGGCGATGAACAGGCACATGCCGGTGGAGTCCACGGCGGCGGTGGCGATTTGCAGGTTGCGCGAAAGCTCCACCTGCCCTTCCTTGCCCAGCGGATCGACGAAGCCGCCCACCCGCAGGATGTTGGTGGCCACGGCGTACCCGGCGGTGTGGTCCGCGCCCATGGGGGTGGTGGCGTAGGTCAGGCCCACGCCCTTCACCGCGCGCGGGTCGTAGGCCGGAATGGCCTGGTTCTTCACCACCGGCACGCGCGTAAGCCCGTACATCTGGCCCACGGCCGCCGCGCCGCACCCCAGGATGCGCCCTAGGGGGGTTCCCTGGCGGATCTGCTTGATCAGATCCAGCGCGGCCTTGGCGTCGCCCCATGGGATGACGCCCGCGTCCATGGCCACGGCCACGGCCACCGAGGTTTCGATGGAATCAATGCCCGCCTCGTCGAACTCGCGGTCGGCGTAGGCGATGGCGTCCAGGTCGTCGATGGCGGCGTCCGCCCCCAGCGCCCAGATGGTCTCGTACTCGAAGCCGCTGGTGATGTACTTGCCCTGCTTGTCCACGTAGTGCTGCGAGCAGCGGATGACGCACCCCGCGTGGCAGCCGTGGGTGGTCTTGCCGCCGCGTTCCTCAATGGTGGCGGCCATGGTTTCGCCGCCGATGTTGTTGGCCCACTCGTTGCGGCCCCGGCGGAAGTTTTCCGTGGGCAGGCCGCCCGCCTCGTTCAGGATGTTCACCAGTACGTTGGTGCCGTACTTGGGCAGCCCCTGGCCGGTGACGGGGTGGGTGGTCAGGGCGTTGGCGAAGCGCTTGGCCGCGCTCTTGAATTCCTCGGGCCGGGCGATGAGCACGGCGGGCGCGCCCGCGTCGTCGATGACCACCGCCTTGATCCCCTTGGAGCCCATGACGGCCCCCAGCCCGCCGCGCCCGGCGCTGCGGATGTTGCCTTCCGGATCGGCGAAGGAAATGTTGGCGGCGGACAGCTTCATCTCGCCCGCCGGGCCGATGAGCGCCACGCCCACCTTGGGGCCGTACTTGGCCTGCAACACCTTGATGGCGTCGTAGTTGCCCGCGCCCATGATCTCGGCGGGGACCTCGTCGAAGGTCACGCCGTCCTTGTCCACCTTGATCACGGCGTACGCGCCGTCGGCGGGCAGGCCCTCGAACACCAGCGCCTTGATGTCCAGGCGGGCCATCTTCTGCGAAAAGCTGCCGCCGCTGTTGCTTTCCTTGATGCCGCCGGTGAGGGGGCTCTTGGCCCCGCAGGAGATGCGGCCGGAGTTCACCGCGCTGGTGCCGGTGAGAAAACCGGGGGCGAACACGAGCTTGTTGTACTTGCCAAGGGGATGGCAGGTGGGCTTCACCTCGTCGGCAACGAACATGGACGTCAGGCCGCGCCC
>JALHHV010000503.1 GCA_022837365.1 Desulfovibrio sp.
TCCTCCACACCGCCCGCTTCCCCGCCCCCGCGTGACGGTTCGCCGGAACAGGACGCTCCCCCGCCGGACGGGGTCGGCCTGCGCGAGGGGTTCACCACCGGCTCCGCCCTGGCCGCAGCGGCCACGGCCGCCCTGCGCCTGCTGCTGCGCGGCATGCGGCCGGACGCGGTGTCCGTGCCGCTGCCGCCGTTCACCGGCGACGGGGACGACACCTCCCCGGCGGGCTGGCTGGACGTGCCCGTGGCCGAGGCCGTGCTGATGGTCCCCGCACAGGCGGGCGGCGGAACGGCGCTGGGCGTGGTGGTCAAGGACGGCGGCGACGACCCGGACGCCACCCACGGGGCGCGCATCGAAGCGCTGGTGGAGTGCGCCCCCGAAGGCACGTCCCTGCCCAAGGACGGCATGTCCCTACCGGATGGGCCGGACTCGCCAGACAGCCGGGTCACCCTGCCCGGCCTGCCGGTGGCCGTGGGCGAACCGGCCATCAACCCCGAGCCGCGCAGGCAACTGGCCTTCGCCGTGCGCCACGAGTGCGCGGCGGCGGGCTGGCGCGGCACGGTGCGCATCACCGCGCGGGTGCCCGAAGGCCCGCGCATCGCCCGGCACACCCTGAACGCGCGCCTGGGCATCGTCGGCGGCATTTCCATCCTCGGCACGCGGGGCACGGTGCGCCCCTACAGTCACGACGCGTGGCAGGCCGCCGTGGCCCAGGGGCTGGACGTGGCCAGGGCCGCCGGGCTGCGCGAGGTCTGCCTGTCCACCGGGCGGCGCAGCGAAACCCTGCTCATGCGCGCCTACCCGGCCCTGCCGCCGCTGGCCTTCGTGCAGGCGGCGGATTTCGCGGCCTTCTCGCTGGCGTCCGCCGCGCGGCGCGGCTTCATCCGGGTGGCCTGGGGCTGCTTTTTCGGCAAGTTGGTCAAGCTGGCGCAGGGGCTGCCGCACACCCACGCCCACACCGCGCCGCTGGACCTGCCCCTGCTGGCCCGGTGGGCCGCCGACGCCGGAGCGGGGGCGGAAGCGTGCGCGGCGGTGGCCGCCGCCAACACCGCCGGGCAAGCCCTGGAACTCCTGCTGGCCGACCCGGCCCACCCCGCCGTGCTGCGGGCCGTGGCCCAACGGGCGCGCACGCCCCATCCCGTGACGGTCATCGGCTGCGGCCTGCGCGGCACCCCCCTGCCGCCCGGCCACGCCGCCGCCCTGGCGCAGGCCCAGGTGGTGGCGGGCGGGGCGCGCCTGCTGGATGCCTTTCCCGGCCATCCCGGACGGCGCATCGTCATCGGTGGGGCGCTGGACGACGCGCTGGACGCCATCGGGCAGTGCCGGGCGCGCGGCCTGCGCGTGGCCGTGCTGGCCGACGGGGACCCGCTGTTCTTCGGCATCGGCGCGCGGCTGGCCACAGCCTTTGGCCCCGGCGCGCTGCGGGTGCTGCCCGCCGCGTCCAGCCTGCAACAGGCCGCCGCCCGGCTGGCCCTGCCGTGGCAGGAGGCCCGTTGCGTGTCCCTGCACGGCCGGGACGACTTCCGGCCGCTCACGGCGGCCCTGCGCGACGCCCGGCATACCGGCGGACCGGTGTGCGTGCTGACCGACGGGCGCAACACGCCGGGGGCCATCGCCCGGTTCCTGCTGTCCCGCGGGGTCGGCGGGCTGCGCCTGCACGCCCTTGCCGACATGGGCAGCCCCGGCGAACGTCACGCGGTGTTCGACCTGCCCCATTTTCCCCTGCCTCCGAATGACGCGGGCGATGCGCCCGCGCCGGAAGACGCCGCCACGCGGCTTCGGGAACTGGACTCGCTGGGCGGCAACTGCACGGTCCTGCTGGTGCCCGATGCGGCCCCCTCCCTGTCCGCGCCCCCTCCCCCGCCCGTGCTGGGCATCCCGGACGGCGACTTCGCCGTGCAGGCCCGGCTGATCACCAAATGGCCGGTGCGCGCCGCCGGGCTCGCGGCCCTGCGCATCGCCCCCGGCCACACCGTGTGGGACCTGGGCGCGGGCAGCGGGGCCGTTTCGGTGGAGGCCGCCGCCCTGGCCCGCCACGGGCTGGTGGTGGCCGTGGAGCGCGACCCGGCCCGCGTGGCCCTGATCGAGGAGAACCGCCGCCGCTTCCGCGCGTCCAACCTGCATGTTGTCCAAGGCGAATTGCCGGGCTGCCTCGACGGCCTGCCCG
>JALHHV010000504.1 GCA_022837365.1 Desulfovibrio sp.
GATCATATTACTAAAGCATGTGTAATAGGAAGAGAGTGAATAATAATATGGTCAAGCGAATAAGGGCGTACGGTGGATGCCTTGGAGCCGCTCGGCGAAGAAGGCCGTGACAAGCTGCGAAAAGCTCGGGGGAGGAGCACATATCCCAAGATCCCGAGGTGGCCGAATGGGGTAACCCACCTAAATAAGGGTATCAAGCACTGAATAGATAGGTGTTTGAGGAGAACCCAGGGAACTGAACCATCTAAGTACCTGGAGGAGAAGAAATCAAAAGAGATTCCCTAAGTAGCGGCGAGCGAAAGGGGAAGAGCCTAAACTCACACTGGTGTAAGGTGCACGCTGTTGCTGGTGGGGGGTAGTAGGGGCTGTTCGGAGGGACGTGCAGGACCTCGCGAAGTAGAAGTGCGGTGTATAAGAACGGCATGGGAAGGCCGGCCACCGATAGAGGAATAGTACCGTGAGGGAAAGGTGAAAAGGACCCCGGTGAGGGGAGTGAAAGAGAACCTGAAACCATACGCCCACAACAGGTCGGAGGGGAGTATAAACTTCCTGACGGCGTGCCTTTTGTAGAATGAGCCTGTGAGTTACGATAGCGAGCGAGGTTAAGGCATGGGAGTGCCGGAGCCGGAGGGAAACCGAGTCTTAATAGGGCGAGTTAGTTCGTTATCGTAGACCCGAAGCCAGGTGATCTTATTACGGCCAGGCTGAAGCTCAGGTAACACTGAGTGGAGGGCCGAACTCTAGTGTGATGAAAAACGCAGGGATGAGCTGTGATAAGGGGTGAAAGGCTAAACAAACCTGGAAATAGCTGGCACTCCCCGAAATGCCTTGAGGGACAGCCTCATACGCCTATCATGGAGGTAGAGCGAAGGTATGGGAGTGAGACGGCGGGCGATAAAGTTCGTCGTCGAGAGGGGAACAGCCCGGACCGACAGCTAAGGTCCCTAAATGCCGCTGAGTGTGAAATGAGGTGCTATTGCGAAGACAGCCAGGAGGTTGGCTTAGAAGCAGCAATTCCTTAAAAGAGTGCGTAACAGCTCACTGGTCGAGCAATGGTGCGCAGAAAATGTAACGGGGCTAAGCGGTATACCGAAGCTTCGGATTCTATGTATAAAGCATAGGATGGTAGGGGAGCATTCCATGGACCGCAGAAGGTACACTGAGAGGTGTGCTGGAGGGGATGGAAGAGAGAATGCAGGTATAAGTACACGAAAAGACGGGTGAGATTCCCGTCCGCCGAAAACCTAAGGTTTCCTGGGTAAAGGTCATAGGCGGAAGCGCGTAGTCGATGAGAATTCGGTTCATATTCCGGAACCATATATAAGTTCGAAGGGATGACGCATGAGGTGGAGCACTGCCGGCTGACGGAATAGCCGGTTTACTTAGCGAGCCTATGAGGTAGCGAGGGAAAACCAGCTACTGAGGTGAGCTAAGGAGGGAGAGAAGCTACGGTGGAACGAAGAGTGCCGAATCAAGGTGCCAAGAAAGAGTCTCTAAGGACAACTTATATATGACCGTACCGTAAACGGACACACGTAGGTAGGATGAGAAATCTAAGGCGCTCGAGATAACTCGCGTTAAGGAACTCGGCAAAATGCACACGTAACTTCGGGAGAAGTGTGGCCTGAGCGATCAGGTTGCAGATAATAGGCCCAGGCGACTGTTTACCAAAAACACAGGACTCTGCGAACGCGCAAGCGGAAGTATAGGGTCTGACGCCTGCCCGGTGCTGGAAGGTTAAGAGGAGGGGTTAGCGGGAAACTGCGAAGCTCTGAATTGAAGCCCCAGTAAACGGCGGCCGTAACTATAACGGTCCTAAGGTAGCGAAATTCCTTGTCGGGTAAGTTCCGACCCGCACGAATGGTGGAACGATCTGGGCACTGTCTCGACGCGAGACTCGGTGAAATTTAAGTACCGGTAAAGATGCCGGTTACCCGTGGTTAGACGGAAAGACCCCATGAACCTTTACTGTAGCTTATCATGGGGACTTGGCTTTACATGTGTAGGATAGGTGGGAGACAGGGAAGCATGGCCGCTAGGCTGTGTGGAGTCGTTGGTGAAATACCACCCTTGTAAGGCTAGGTTTCTAACTCAGTTTGTAAATCCAGGCTGAGGACAGTGGTAGGTGGGCAGTTTGACTGGGGCGGTCGCCTCCTAAAAGGTAACGGAGGTGCGCGAAGGTTGCCTTGCGCTGGGTGGAAATCAGCGCTTAAAGTGTAAAGGCATAAGGCAGCTTGACTGCGAGTCCGACAGGACGAGCAGGTACGAAAGTAGGTCTTAGTGATCTGGCGGTAGCGAGTGGAAGCGCCGTCACTTAACGGATAAAAGGTACTCTGGGGATAACAGGCTGATCTTGCCCAAGAGTTCACATCGACGGCAAGGTTTGGCACCTCGATGTCGGCTCATC
>JALHHV010000054.1:0-10176 GCA_022837365.1 Desulfovibrio sp.
GGGGAGCAGGCTGCGCGTCAGCGCAGCACCAGCCGCACGCCGTCGGGCAGCGGTTCCAGCACTTCTCCCACGGGGTAGGCCGGGTCGCCGGATTCGGCCAGCAGGGCAGTGGCCCGGTCCACCAGTTCCGGCTGCACGGCCAGCACCATGCCGCCCGATGTCTGGGCGTCGAAGGCCACGTCGGACAGCACGGGGCTGACGCCGGGCTCGGTGCGCACGTGCTTGTGGCAATGTGCGCGGTTGGCGTGGCTGCCTTCGGGCACCAGCCCCATGCCCGCCAGTTCCGCCACGCCGGGCAGCACGGGCAGGGCGGCGGTGTCCAGGGCCACGGTGACCCCGGAGGCGTTGGCCATCTCCAGGCAGTGCCCGCCAAGGCCGAAGCCGGTCACGTCGGTGGCGGCCTTCAGGCCCAGTTCGCGGATGACCCGGCCCGCACCCTTGTTCAGGCGCGAGGCCCAGCGGAACAGTTCTTCCTCGTACTCTTCCCAACCGGGCCAACTGGCCTTGATCGCCGTGGCCAGGATGCCGGTGCCCAGCGGCTTGGTGAGCAGCAGCCGGTCGCCGGGGCGCAGGCCCGCGTTGGAGGCCACCTTGTCCGGATCGATGAGCCCGGTGACGGACAGGCCGTACTTGATTTCGTCGTCCTCCACGCTGTGGCCGCCCACCAGCGCCGCGCCCGCCTCGCGCAGGGCGTCGGACCCGCCGCGCAGGATGTCGGCCAGGATGGTTTCCGGCAGCCGCTTTACCGGAAAGCAGACGATGTTCATGGCGCACCACGGCTCGCCGCCCATGGCGTAGACGTCGGACAGGGCGTTGGCCGCGGCGATGCGCCCGAAGCGGTACGGGTCGTTGACGATGGGCGTGAAGAAGTCCAGCGTCTGCACGATGGCGCGTCCATCGGGCAGGCGCACCACGGCCGCGTCCTCATTGTGGCGCGTGCCCACGATGACCCTGTCCTCGACGGCCGGGTCGCGCGGAAGCCCCGCCAGGATGCGCTCCAGGTCCCCCGGAGCCACCTTGGCGGCTCAACCGGCGGCCTTGACCGAATCGACCAGCCGAATGCGGCTCATGCCTTGTCCTTGTCGCGGTCCTTGCCGCCGTTCGCCGCGTCCGCGTCCCTGCCGTTGCGCAGGTGGCGGGTGTGCTCGCCGAGGTAGGCGGCAAAGGCCGCCGCCGCCGGAAACCGGTGCCGCCGGGCATGGCGCACCGAGTGGAACTGGCGCGCGGGGCGGCAGTCGTCAAGCTGCAACTCCACCAGTTCGCCCCGGGCGATGCTTTCGGCCACGGCCAGGCGCGAGGTGGCGCTGACCCCAAGGCCTGCGCGCACGTACTGCACCACGGCCTGGGTGCTGTCCACCACCAGGGCCACGGGCAGCCGCCGCACATCCATGCCCGCCGAGGCCAGCGCTTCGGCAAAGGTGCGCCGCGTGCCGGACCCGGCCTCGCGCATGATCCACGGCCACTGGGCCAATTCCTCGACCTGCACCTGCCGCCTGCCGCCCGCCAGTTCCGGCGTGGCCACCACCACCAGCTCGTCGTCCACCAACGGCTCGAACACCAGGTCGGGGTGCGGCTCCACCGCGCCCACCAGGCCCAGCATCAGTTCGCCGTCGCTGACGCGCTGCACGATGTCCGCCGTGTCGCCCACGCGCAGGTGCACGCGCACGGCAGGGTAGGTGCGCACGAACCCGGCGATGATCTCGGGCAGGACATGATGCGCGGGTATGGTGCTGCCGCCCACCACCAGGTCGCCGCTGACCTCGTCGCGCAGCTGGCCGATTTCGGCCTCTGCGGCGGCAAGGCTGGCGAACGCCTCGGACGCGCGCCGGTAGAGCACCTCTCCGGCGGGCGTGGGCAGCACCTGCCGACCCATGCGGTCCAGCAGGCGGACGCCCAGTTCCTTTTCCAGTGCAAGGACGTGCGCGCTGATGGTGGGCTGGGAGAGGAACAGGTCCGCCCCGGCCCGCGAAAAACTGCGCAGTTCGTAGACCTTGCAGAACGCTTCGAGTCTTCTGAAATCCAGCATGTCGATTGTGTATATTGATGGAAATGATACGTCAAGAAAGCTGGCGGGTTGGAGGCCAGCTTTCTCATGCGCGCGTACCGCCATGACGCGGGCTTGCGCTCCGCTGTCACAAATGGTAAAGGAGCGGGCTTTCCGAAGCGTCGCCGAACCGTCTCCGGAGCGCCCCGAGCCTTGCGGCGCCTGCCGCACGGGGCACCGCCGGGCTGGCGGCACGGGAACGCGCCGTCGCACTGCCGGGGTGGCGGAACTGGTATACGCGCTGGTCTTAGAAGCCAGTGGTTCACACCATGCGGGTTCAATCCCCGCCCCCGGCACCAGCGCACCGCGCCCCGCCAGCCATGGCGCGGCAGGGGCGCCGGGCACGAACAGACTTTCACAAGGAGCGTTGCACCATGGAATATACCGTCGAAGATCTTTCCCCGGTCAAGAAAAAGGTCAACATCACGGTGCCGGTCGAAGAGGTGGAGGCCGCCCTGTCCGCCGCCATCGCCATGTACCGCACCAACATGACCCTTGACGGGTTCCGCAAGGGCAAGGTGCCCGCGAACCTGGTCGAAAGCCGCTTCCGCAAGGAAATCTACAACGAGGCCACCCAGGACCTCGTCAACGTGCATATCAACGAAGTGATGACCGCGCTGGACGCCAACCCCATCTCGCGCATCGACTTCGACGGCGGGCAGCTGGAGCGCGGCACCCCCTTCGAGTACAGCATTTCCTTTGAAGTGCTGCCCGAATTCGACCTGCCCGACTACGACGGCTTTGCCGTGGAGCAGGAAAAGGCCGTGGTGGACGAGAAGGAAGTGGACGAGGTCATCACCCGCATCCGCACCAACATGGCCGAACTGGTTCCCGTGGCCGAATCGCGCCCCGGCCGTGACGGCGACGTGGTGGTGCTGGACTTCGCCGCGTTCGAGAACGGCGAGCCGGTGGAAGGCATCAGCGCCGAGAACTTCCAGATGAACCTTGGCGACCGCCAGGCCCTGGAAGACTTCGAAAACCTGGTGAAGACCCTGGCCCCCGGCGAAGAGGGCGAAGGCCCCCTGAACTTCCCGGCCGACTTCATCAACCCCGATTTCGCGGGCAAGAGCCTGACCGTGAAGGTCAAGGTGCACGCCGTGAAGGAACGCCGCCTGCCCGAGGCCAACGACGACCTGGCCCAGAAGGCCGGGGGCTTCGAGTCCATGGACAAGATGCGCGAGGCGGTCACCTCTTCCTACATGCAGAGCCGCACCCAGCTTGTGAAGGCCACCGCCCAGAAGACCATGCTGGACAAGCTGCTGAAGATGGTGGACTTCCCCCTGCCCGAATCCATGGTGGACATGTACGTGGGCCATCTGCTGGACGACATGCGCGGCAAGCTGGAACGCCAGGGCAAGAGCATGGAATCCTTGGGCAAGAAGCCCGAGGAATTGCGCGCCGAAGTGCGCCCCGAAGCCGAACAGGTGACCCGCACCCAGATCTTCCTGCTGCGCGCCGCCCGCAAGGAAGGCGTGGAAGTGACCGAGCAGGAGATCGACACCCAGATCCAGCAGATCGCCATGCGCTCCGGTCAGGACTACAACGCCCTGAAGGACTACTACATCAAGAACAACCAGATCTTCTCGCTGCGCGACCGCATGCTGGCCGACAAGGCCATGGACGCCATCTACGAGAAGGCCACGGTGACCGAAGTGGAGCCCGCCGCGAAATAGGGCCGCTTCGCCCGCGCGACCTGCGCACTCGAACCGGCCCGCCCGGTTCCTGGATGCATGTTCGGGGCAGGGGGGTGCACCCGCACCTTCCTGCCCCTTGTTTTCGCCGGGGATTCGTAAAGGAACGCCGTTTCCGGCCGACAAGACGGATGGACGGCTCGCCGCGCCAGGCGTTCCGGCTTGCGGCGGGAGCGGGGCTCCCCCGCCGCGCGGGCAGCCGGAGGGCCACGCGTGCCTTGTGGTGCGGGGCGGTCTTCTGCTATCCTCGGGGCAACGAGTCAGTTCCGCACCGGCCCCGTGACCGCGCATTCCGCATGCGCGGGGTGCGGGCGCTCACCCGGCAGACGGCCTTCATGGCCGGGGCCGGACACGTCCCCTTCACCGGCCGGATCATGCCGGCGCCACGTGCGCCGTCGCCCTGATCATGCAGGATCACACAGGACCGCACGCGGATTCCACACGGGCCGCACACGCCCGACACACGCAGGAGAGGCACATGCCAGTTCCCATAGTCATCGAGACCACGGGCCGTTCCGAACGCGCCTACGACATCTATTCGCGCCTGCTGAAGGACCGCATCATCCTGCTGGGCACTCCCATCGACGACCAGATCGCCTCGCTCATCTGCGCGCAGCTGCTGTTCCTCGAATCGGAAAACCCCGAGAAGGAAATCTACCTGTACATCAACTCTCCGGGCGGCTCGGTGACGGCGGGCATGGCCATCTACGACACCATGCAGTACATCACCTCGCCCGTGGCCACCCTGTGCCTGGGCCAGGCCGCCAGCATGGGCGCGCTGCTGCTGGCCTCCGGCGCGCCCGGCATGCGCCACGCGCTGCCCAACAGCCGCATCATGATCCACCAGCCCTCGGGCGGCTTCCACGGCCAGGCCAGCGACATTGACATCCACGCCCGCGAAGTGCTGCGCATGAAGGCCAACCTGAACGAAATCATGGCCCGCCACACCGGCCAGCCCGTGGAGCGGGTTGCCGACGACACCGAGCGTGATTACTTCATGGGACCCGCCGAGGCCAAGGAATACGGCATTATCGACAGCATCCTCACCTCGCGGCGGGATGCCACGCAGAACCAAGCGAAGTAGGTACATCATGGCCAATACCAAGGGCGGCTCGGATCGCGAGCTGCGTTGTTCCTTCTGCGGCAAGGGGCAGGACGCCGTGCAGCGCCTCATTGCCGGGCCCGGCGTCTACATCTGCGACGAATGCGTCTCGCTGTGCAACGAGATCATCGCGCAGGAGCACATCACCGAGACGGTGGAGGAGGGCAAGCTGCTCACCCCCGCCGAGATCAAGGCCAAGCTCGACGAATACGTGATCGGCCAGCACCAGGCCAAGAAGATCCTGTCCGTGGCGGTGCACAACCACTACAAGCGGGTCTTCTTCGCCGGCGCGCTGGGCGGCGAGGTGGAACTGGAGAAGAGCAACATCCTGCTCATCGGGCCTTCCGGCAGCGGCAAGACCCTGCTGGCCAAGACCCTGGCCCGCGTGCTCAAGGTGCCCTTCGCCATCGCCGACGCCACCACCCTGACCGAGGCGGGCTACGTGGGCGAGGATGTGGAGAACATCCTGGTCCAGCTGCTCCAGAACGCCGACTACGACATCGAGGCCGCCTCCAAGGGCATCATCTACATCGACGAGATCGACAAGATATCCCGCAAGGGCGACGGCCCCTCCATCACCCGCGACGTGTCGGGCGAAGGGGTGCAGCAGGCCCTGCTGAAGATCATCGAAGGCACCGAGGCCAACATCCCGCCCAAGGGCGGGCGCAAGCACCCGCAGCAGGAATTCATCAGGATGGACACCTCGAACATCCTGTTCATCCTCGGCGGGGCGTTCATCGGGCTGGACAAGCTCATCGAGCAGCGCATCGGCGGCGGGGCCATGGGCTTCGGCGCCAAGGTGGCCAGCCGCAAGGACGTCCCCTTCGGCGAACTGCTGGGCCAGGTGCACCCCAACGACCTCGTGAGGTTCGGCCTGATCCCCGAATTCGTGGGCCGCATCCCCGTGGTCACCCACGTAGAGGAATTGAGCGAGGAAGACCTGGTGCGCATCCTCACCGAGCCCAAGAACGCGCTGGTGCGCCAGTACCAGAAGCTGTTCGAACTGGACAAGGTGAACCTGCGCTTCACCGCCAACGCGCTGAAGAGCATCGCCACACAGGCCATCGAGCGCAAGACCGGCGCGCGCGGCCTGCGCAACGTCATGGAATCGGTGATGCTGGACATCATGTACAACCTGCCCTCGCAGCAGGACATCAAGGAGTGCGTCATCAACCGCGCCGTGGTGGAGAAAAGCCGCGAGCCGGTGATGATCTACCACACCGAGGCGAAGACCGGCTCCTAGCCACTGCAACGGCGCGGTCCGCAAGGGCCGCGCCGTATGGTTTCGTCCCGCGCGCCGTGCGGGCGCGGCCCCTCCGGGGCCCCCGCCGGCCTTCCCGCAAGCGCCCGCATGCGTTCCCCGTACCCCACGGGGTGGCCCATGCCCGGCGTTGACAACGGGAATCGGGTCACTAGTTTGTGTGCATTGTGCCCCGTCTCGCACGCGGGGCTCCCGCGCCCCCTTCCGGCGCGCGGGCACCCGGCGGCCCCTGCCGCCGTTCTGGAGGAATGAATGAGCGATTTCGACGTTGATGGCGAAAAGGCCCGTCCAGTCCTGGACCTGCCGCTGATGTCGCTGCGCGAGGTGGTGATGTTCCCGCGCTCCATCGTGCCCCTGTTCGTGGGGCGCGAGGCGTCCATCCGGGCCATCGAGAACGCCATCTCCGATTACGGCAAGAAGATATTCCTGGTGGCCCAGCGTGAGCCCGAAGTGGAAAAGCCCGGCGCCGAGGACCTCTTCGAGGTCGGCACCGTCAGCAAGATCCTGCAACTGCTGCGCCTGCCCGACGGCACCATCAAGGTGCTGTTCGAAGGGCTGTACCGCGCCCGGTGGGAAGCCCTTGGCGAAGAAGGCGGCGAGGGCGACTTTCCCCGCGCCTCCATCCTGCCCCTGCGCGAATCCGACGCCCTGACCGCCGAGTCCGAGGCCCTGGTGCGCGCCACGCAGGAAGCCCTTGAGGAATACAGCAAGATCAACAAGAAGCTGGCGCAGGAAACCCTGCTGGCCATCACCGCCATCAACACGGCGGGGCGTCTGGCCGACGCGGTGATGCCCCACCTGAAGGTGGACTACCGCAAGAAGCAGGAAGTGCTGGAACTGGAAGACCCGGTGGTGCGCCTGGAAAAGGTGTACGAGCTGCTCCAGGGCGAGATCGCCATCTCGTCCATGGAAAAGCGCATCAAGAACCGCGTCAAGAACCAGATGGAGCGCAACCAGCGCGAGTACTACCTGAACGAGCAGATCAAGGCCATCCACAAGGAGATGGGCCGCGAGGAAGACCCCCAGGCAGAGGTCAACGAGCTTGAACAGCGCCTGGCCGAGAAGAACATGCCCGACGAGGCGCGCGAGAAGGCCCTGCGCGAGATGAAGAAGCTGCGCCAGATGCCGCCCTCGTCCGCCGAGTACACCGTGGTGCGCAACTACGTGGACTGGATTCTCGACCTGCCGTGGAACACCCTGAAGGAAACAGAGATCGACATCGAGAAGGCCCGCGCCGTGCTCGACGCCGACCACTACGGCCTGGAAAAGCCCAAGGAGCGCATCCTTGAATATCTGGCCGTCCAGAAGCTGGTGAACCGCCTGAAGGGTCCCATCCTGTGCCTTGTCGGCCCCCCCGGCGTGGGCAAGACCTCGCTGGCGAAATCGGTGGCCAGGGCCACCGGGCGCGAGTTCGTGCGCCTTTCGCTTGGCGGCGTGCGCGACGAGGCCGAAATCCGCGGCCACCGGCGCACCTACGTGGGCGCGCTGCCCGGCAAGATCATCCAGTCGCTGAAGCGGGTGAAGTTCAACAACCCCCTGTTCTGCCTGGACGAAATCGACAAGATGAGCATGGACTTCCGGGGGGACCCCTCGGCCGCCCTGCTGGAAGTGCTGGACCCCGAGCAGAACAACACCTTCAACGACCACTACCTGGACATGGATTACGACCTGTCGCAGGTGTTCTTCATCACCACGGCCAACAGCCTGCACTCCATCCCCCTGCCGTTGCAGGACCGCATGGAGATCATCCGGCTGCCCGGCTACCTCGAGACGGAAAAGCGCCGCATCGCGCGCGAATTCCTGCTGCCCAAGCAGATCGAGGCGCACGGCATCAAGCCCGAGAACGTGAGGATGTCGGACAACGCCGTGCTGGAGATGATCCGCACCTACACCCGCGAGGCGGGCGTGCGCAATCTGGAGCGCGAACTGGCGGGCGTGTGCCGCAAGGCGGCCATGCAGATCGTGGAGGCCGACGACCTGGACAAGGTGGTCACCGTCACCCGGCAGAACCTGCCCCAGTTCCTGGGCGTGAAGAAGTTCCGCTACGGCGAGCGCGAGGCCAACCCGCAGGTGGGCGTGACCACCGGCCTTGCCTGGACCGAGCTTGGCGGCGAACTGCTGATGGTGGAAACCGCCCTCATGCCCGGCACCGGCAAGGTGGTCATCACCGGCAAGCTCGGCGAGGTCATGACCGAATCGGCCAAGGCCGCGCTGTCCTACGTGCGCTCGCGGTCCAACATGTTCGGCCTGCGCAGCGACTTCCACAAGGACATCGACATCCACGTGCACGTGCCCGAAGGCGCCACCCCCAAGGACGGCCCCTCGGCCGGCATCACCCTGGCCACCTCGCTGGTCTCGGCGCTGCTGGGCGTGCCGGTGCGCAACGACGTGGCCATGACCGGCGAGATCACCCTGCGCGGCCGCGTGCTGCCCATCGGGGGGCTGCGCGAAAAGCTGCTGGCCGCCCACCGGGGCCTTATCACCAAGGTGCTCGTGCCGCGCGACAACAAGAAGGACCTCAAGGAAGTGCCCGACGAAATCCTGAAGGACCTCACCATCACCTTCGTGGACCACGTGGACGAAGTGCTGCCCCTGGCCCTGGAAGGCGAGGCCGAAGCCATCTTCTCCGGCCGCGCCGACGAAGGNNNNCCGCCCGTGCCCACCGCGCACTAGCGGGAACGTGGAAGAGGTTTGATGCAAGAATAACCGGGGGAAGGAACCTTTTGGAAAAGGTTCCTTCCCCCGGACCCCCATCCTCCCAAACTTTTTGATTGGTCCGGTGAACCCCCGTTGCGGAGACGCGACGGGGGCTCGTTTTCATGAGGAATGGAGTGAAGAATTGGAACCCGTAGGGAAGAGGGGATGTCGTCAAGGCAGATTCGTGTTCGTATGCGTCGGCCCCATTAAGGGGGGTGCAGGGGGCGTTGCCCCCTGCCCGCCGGAGGCGAACAAAAAACCGGCCGACCCAAAAAGGAGCCGCCCCGTCCTGAACGGCAGGGCGGGGCGGTCCGTATCCTGGGCGTGGTGCCCGTGCCCTGGCCCCCCTGGCGCGGAGGGCGGGGCGTCGGAAGCGTGGTGTCAGCGCAGGCTGGTGCCCACGCTGGGCCGGATGGGTCCGGTGTGCGTGGCCTGCACCAGCAGCGGGCGCAGTTCCTCGGAAACCGGCACCGTGGCCGTGCCCATGGCCAGCACTTCGTTGGACGGGGTGTGGATGAGCCGCATGTTGAAGCGCACGGCCTTGGGGGTGACGGTGTAGGTGCCCGCCAGAATGGCCACGCTGGACACGTTCTGGGTGCCCAGCAGTTCCGTCTTGCGGGTCAGCAGCAGTTCGCCGGTTTCCGGCTGGAACAGGATGGTGCGGCCCTTGCGGATTTCCTGCACCCTGTAGCCCGCCTGCACGAACCAGCGGGACATTTCCTCGGCCATCTGGCGGGCCAGTCCGTTGGCCCCTTCCAGGTCGCCCAGGTCCACCGGGGTGGTGACCATGATGCTGATGCCCTTGGCGGGCGGGGCTTCCTGCCCCAGTTTGCGGGCCATCTGCACGTCCATGGCCGAGGCCATGGCGTCGGCGGCCTCGGGCACGCTGGCGGCGGCCGCCGCCAGGGGCAGCAACAGGCCGATGGTCAGCACGAGCAGGGCGAGTATGCGTTTCATGGGGGGCTCCCGGAATCGCCGCGTCAGCGCAGCGTCTTTATCTGGCGGTCCACCACGTCCACTTCGCGGGTCAGGGCGTCGCGCACGTCGTCCGAGCGCGCGGCGGCCAGCGCCAGCAGGTAGTGTTCGCGGGCCAGTTCGTAGCGGCCCTGGGCCTGGTAGGTGCGGCCCTGGTGCCAGTTGTGCAGCGCCTCGTCGCTTTCGGGCACCGAGGCCACCTGTCTGCCGCATCCCGCAAGGGCGGGCAGGGCAAGGCAGGCCAGCAGCAGAAGGGCGGGAATGCGCATGATGTGCCTCGTTGTATCCGGTTGCGCCTACTTGCGCGTGGTCCGGTCGAAATCGCCGATGTTCATGGAGCCGCCGGTCAGCTTGCGGCCGGTGTTGGCCAGCATGCGGCCCAGCAGGCCGTTGGCGGGCATCACCA
>JALHHV010000054.1:10183-14449 GCA_022837365.1 Desulfovibrio sp.
GTGCCCGCCACGAACACGGCCCACCCCTCGCGCGCGGGCAGCACGCCCACGTTGCGCGAAAGCAGGAATTCGCCCTCGCCCTCGCGCGGGCGCAGGGTGCCGGGCAGGCGGTATTCGCGCACCGGAAAGCCGCGCTGGTTGAACTCGTAGAACAGTTGTTCGGCGATGTACCGCCCCAGCGACGACGATTCGTCGAAGTCGTCCTGGTTCACGAACGACGTGGGCAGGGCGATGTACCCCAGCAGCGCGTCGTTGGGCACCGTGGCCAGCAGCTGGTCTACCAGTTCGCGCACCTTCAGCTTCAGTTCGCGGGCCTCCATGTGGTTGGGGTCCGCCTGGGGGCGCGGCACGCCCTTGCTCCAGAACATGCCGCCCTGGTTGTCGGGCACCATGAAGCCGTTGTCGTGGGTGACCACCGTGGAAAGGGGCATGGTCTGCCCGTTCACGTTGGCCTCGCCCGATTCCCTGGCCTCCAGCGGCGCGCCGGGGTCCGCGCCGAGGCGGGGGGGGGGCGGAGCCATGGAGGCGGGCTGCGGCGGGGATGCCTGCGACTGGCGCATCTCGGCCCCGGCGGGCGTGCCGCCGGGGGGCAGCAGCGGCAGGGCGGCAAGCGCCAGTCCGGTCAGGAGCAGCCCGGCTGAAACCAGCCGAATCAGGACGGGGCCGGTGCGGGGGACGCGGGATGGCCGGATGCCGGAACAGCGGCGTTTGCCTTGCCCGGTGTCCGCGCCGCCGTGTCCGGCGGCGGAATCATTCTGTGGAATATGCGACTCGCGGGGTACGCGGGATTCACGGGACATGGGTTGCCTCCGATGGACTTCGCGCGGCATCGCGCCGCGCGCCGCATGCCGTGGGGTGCGCATGGGCCGGAAGGCCGGGCGCGTTCCCGCGGGATGCTTCGTTGCTCGTCCTATCGGCGCAATTCCGAAAAGCTTGAGGTCCGGGCCGGGGGCGGCGGAAGGCGAAGGGGGGGCCGGTTCAGCCCTGGCGGCACCGCCCGCACACCCCGTCCAGGCGCACCTCCACGTGCTCCACGGTGACTCCGGCGGGCAGCAGGGCGGCGGCGTCCAAGGCTTCCGGCAGCGGGGGCAGGCAGGTCATCACCCCGCAGCGGGTGCACTGGAAATGGCCGTGCGGCGCGTTTTCCCCCGCCGGGGCCATACAGTGCCGGAACGCGCCGTCGGCCCCGGTGTGGCGTTGCAGGATGCCCGCCTCCACCAGCAGGTCCAGGGTGCGGTACAGGGTCACCTTGTCCATGCGGGTGGTGCGGCGCACGGCGTCCAGCAGTTCCTGCGCGGCCGGGGCGTGGGGCAGGGCGGCCAGCGCCTCCAGCACGGCCACCCGACGGGGGGTGGCCTCCAGCCCGGCCTGTTCCAGCCGGGCGCGGGCGTCTGTCGCACTGTCGGTCATGGTGATGTTCCCCGATGTTCCCGGAACCATGGGTTCAGTTCCGGCCGGATTTGCCAAGGGCTCGCCGCAGCGCGCCCGCGCCGGACACGGCCATGAACCCGGCCGAGGCCACGGCGATGATGGCCGCGCCCGAGGTCACGTCCCAGCGGTAGGCCAGGGCCAGCCCGCCCACGCAAAATGGACGGCAGCGACCGGGCCGAGCGCGCCGCGATGAACGGCGGGATGGTCAGCAGGGCCATGACCAGCACCAGCCCCACCACGCGGATCAGCATCACCACGCCCACCGCCGTCATGCCCACCACCAGATAGTGCGCGGTGCGCACCGGCAGGCCGCGCGCTTCCGCGAATTCGCGGTCGAAGGACGTCACCAGCAGGGTTTGGTGGCACAGGGCCACCACGGCCAGCAAGGCTGCGTCCAGCGCGGCCATCAGGTACAGGTCGGTGACCGGCACGGCCAGGATGGACCCGAACAGAAAGCTCATCAGGTCGGCCTTGTAGCCGGGGGTAAGGTCGATGAGGATGATCCCGAAGGCCATGCCCGCCGCCCACAGCACGCCGATGGCCGTATCGGCCTTTTCCGGCCGTTTCAGGGCCACCCCGGCCATGAGCATGGATGAGGCCACGGAAAAGCCGATGGCGCTGGGCAGCACCGGCCAGCCGTAGTGGAAGGCCAGCCCCACGCCGCCGTAGGCCGCGTGCGACACGCCGCCCGCCAGGAACACCAGCCGGTTCACCACCACCAGGGTGCCGATGACCCCGCAGGCGATGCTGGCCAGCAGGGAGGCGGCCAGGGCCTGCTGCATGAAGTCGTAGGAGAGCGCGTGAAGCATCAGGCGTCCTTTGCGACTGGGCGGGTGGAGGCGTCCGGATGGGCCGGGGGGTCCGGAGGAACGGGGGGCGTGGCGGCCGAGGAAGGCGGCAGGTCGTTCATGCGCGGCAGCACCGGGAACAGCCCGGAGACGGAAGAGATGAACGCCCCCATGGGGCAGGTCTTTTCGTGGTGGCCGTAGAGCATGGCCAGCATGTCCGGGGTCAGCCCCGCGCCCCGGCTGTGCACCAGGGTGCGGTTGACGAAGGCCACGTTGGAGAAGGTGGACGTGGCGATGGACAGGTCGTGGCTGACCACCACCAGGGTGTGCGGGCCGCGCAGGGTGCCCAGGAATTCGAAGAAGCAGAACGAACCCTGCGGGTCGATGGAGGCGGTGGGCTCGTCCAGCAGCAGCAGTTCCGGCTGGGCCATCAGGGCGCGGGCCACCACGGCCCGCTGGCGCTGGCCGCCGGAAAGCTCGCCCACCATGCGCCGTTCCATGCCGGAAAGGCCCACCTGGTCCAGCGCTTCCCGCGCGCGGTCCACGGATGCGGCGTCGCGCGACCAGTGGCGGCCGAAGAGACCGCGCCGGGTGCCCGCAAGGCCCATCAGCACCACGTCCAGCACGGTGACGGGAAAGTCCAGCCGGGCCGTGGAATACTGCGGCACGTAGCCGATGCGCGGCAGCGCCGCGCGCGGCGGGCCGCCGAAGACCTCCACGCTGCCGGAACGCGGCGCCAGCAGCCCCAGCAGCAGCTTGAGCAGGGTGGTCTTGCCGCCGCCGTTGGGGCCGAGCACGGCCAGGAACTCGCCGCGCTCCACGGTAAGGTCCACGTGGTCCAGAACCGGGTCGTCGCCGTAGGCGAAGCACAGGCCGCGTACGGCGATGACCGGTTCGTGTGGTGTATGCGGCGCGCCCGGAGTGGCGGGCGCGCTGGCAGGCATGTGCATGCGTGTCTACTTGTTCAGGGTTTTGGCCATGGCCTCGGCCACGCGGCGGATGTTGGCGGCCCAGTCCCCGGCCAGCGGGTCGGCCTCGATGAGCGTGGCCCCCACGTTGCGGGCGATGGTTTCCGCGCCGCGCTTCGAGAACTGCGGCTGGACGAAGATGGCCTCGATTCCTTCCTTCTTGGCGAACTCCACGATGCGGGTCAATTGCTTTGGCCCCGGTTCGCGGCCTTCCACCTCTATGGCGATTTCGCGCAGGTTGTAGTTGTGGGCGAAGTAGCTCCACGCCGGGTGAAAGACCATGAAGCGGCGGCGGTTTTCGGGCACGTTCTCGAACAGGCCGTTGATGTGCAGGTCCAGTTCGTCCAGTTCGCGCACGAAGGCGTCATGGTTGGCGCGGTACAGGGGGGCGTGGGCCGGGTCGGCCTTGACCAGCGCGGCCTTGATGGAACCGGCCATCATCTTCACCAGCGCCGGGGACAGCCAGATATGCGGGTCGCCGCCGTCGTGGTCGTGGTGGTGGCCTTCGGCGGCCTCGGCGTGGTGGCCGTCCTTGTCGTGGTCGGCGTCATGGTCGGCGTCGTGATCGCCGTCATGGCCGTGGTCTTCATCCAGGAAGTGCTCGTCCTGCGGCAAAAGGTCGATGCCCTTTTCCAGGCGCACCATGGTCATGTCCTTGCCGCCCGCCGCCGTGATGCGTTCCAACCAGGCTTTTTCGAAGGGCACGCCGATGGTCATGTACAGTTTGGCCCCGGCAAGCCCGCGCATCTGGCTGGGCTTGGGCTCGTAGGTGTGCGGGTCCGCGCCGGGGGGCACCATCACCGTGACCTCGGCCAGGTCGCCCGCGATGCGCTGGACGAAATATTTCTGCGGCAGGATGCTGACCGCCACCTGCACGGCGGCAGCGGCGCTGGCGGGCGCAACGGCGGGTGAGCCGGGCGCGGCAAGCAGGCAGGACAGCGAGAGCAGGGCGAACAACTGCGTGATGGCTTTCGGAAGAGCGAAGCGGATGGTCATGGCGCCTCCGGAGGTGTGGACGGGGCTGAAGGGTTGAAAATGCAACTCGGTTGCATTTGAGCCGTGTAATCTTCCGGCCGGGT
>JALHHV010000054.1:14456-31834 GCA_022837365.1 Desulfovibrio sp.
CCCCCGCGCGCCGGTTCCGCCACGCCGTCCCGGCGGGCGGAGCGCCCTTGGCGAGCAGGGGGAAATGCAGTATGAACCGTCAATTCGGCCTGTGCCGTTTGGGTACCGCCGGGCCGTCCATCCTCAGGGACCATTCATGACCATCGAACGCAGGCGGACCCGAGAGGTCCGCATCGGCTCCGTGCGCACCGGGGGGGACAACCCCGTTGTCGTGCAGAGCATGACCAATACCGACACCCGCGACGTGGACGCCACGGTGGCGCAGGTCCGCGCGCTGGCCGCCGTGGGGTGCGAGGTGGTGCGCCTTGCCGTGCTCAACGAGGCGGCCGCGGCGGCCATCGGCCCCATCCGCGCCGCCTCGCCCGTGCCGCTGGTGGCGGATATCCACTTCGACCACCGCCTGGCCGTGGCCGCGCTGGAGGCGGGCGTGGACGCCCTGCGCATCAACCCCGGCAACATCGGGGGCGAGGCCAACGTGGCCCGCGTGCATCCGGGTGGGGGTCAACTCCGGCTCGGTGGAAAAACACCTGCTGGAACGTTTCGGCGGGCCCACGCCGGAAGCCATGGTGGAAAGCGCCCTCGGCCACGTGCGCATGCTGGAGGACCGGGGCTTCGGCGACATCAAGATATCGCTCAAGTCCTCGTCGGTGCTGCACACCATCGACGCCTACCGCGTGCTGGCGGACCGTTGCGACTACCCCCTGCACATCGGCGTGACCGAGGCGGGCACCATGCTGCGCGGGTCCGTCAAGTCGTCGGTGGGCCTCGGGGTGCTGCTGTGGCTGGGCATCGGCGACACGCTACGCGTCTCGCTGACCAGCGACCCGGTGGAGGAAATGCCCGTGGCGTGGGAAATCCTGCGTTCGCTGGGGCTGCGCCACCGGGGGCCGGAAATCATCTCCTGCCCGACCTGCGGCCGCACGGAGATCGGGCTCATCAACCTCGCGCAGGAGGTGGAGCGCCGCCTGGCGGGCGAGACGGAGAACTTCAAGGTGGCCGTCATGGGCTGCGCCGTCAACGGCCCCGGCGAGGCGCGCGAGGCCGACATCGGCATCGCGGGCGGGCGCGACAAGGGCATCATCTTCCGCAAGGGAGAAATCATACGGACCGTCAAGGGCGGCGCGAACCTGCTCGCCGCCTTCATGGAAGAACTCGATACGTTCCTTGCCGAACGCAAGGCAGCCAGAAAGGACAGCTGATGCGCTGGAGCAATTGCTACATCCCCACCCTGAAGGAAGCCCCGGCCGACGCCGAGGTGGTCAGCCACAAGCTGCTCACCCGCGCGGGCATGATCCGCAAGCTCACCTCGGGCATCTACATCTACATGCCGCTGGGCCTGCGGGCCATCGAGAAGACCGCCGCCATCGTGCGCGAGGAAATGAACCGCGCGGGCGCGCTGGAACTTTCCATGCCCATGGTGCAGCCCGCCGACCTGTGGCAGGAATCGGGCCGCTGGGAATTCTACGGCAAGGAACTGCTGCGCTTCCAGGACCGCAACGGCCGCGACTACTGCCTCGGCCCCACGCACGAGGAGGTCATCACCGACCTCGTGCGCGGCGAGGTGCGCTCGTACCGCCAGCTGCCGCTGAATCTGTACCAGATCCAGACCAAGTTCCGCGACGATCCGCGACGAAATCCGCCCGCGCTTCGGCTTGATGCGCGGCCGCGAGTTCATCATGAAGGACGCCTACTCCTTCGACCGTGACGAGGCGGGCGCCGACAAGAGCTATTGGGCCATGTATGATGCGTACCAGCAGGTGTTCAAGCGCCTGGGCCTGCGCTTCCGCGCGGTGGAGGCGGACAGCGGTTCCATCGGCGGCAGCTTCTCGCACGAATTCATGGTGCTGGCCGACACCGGCGAGGACACCATCGCCGCCTGCACCGCCTGCGAGTACGCCGCCAACGTGGAGCGCGCCGAAGTGGCGGCCCCGCCCGCACCGTCCGCGCTGCCCGCCATCGGTGCCATCGAGGAAGTGCCCACCCCCGGCAAGCACACCGTGGAAGACGTGTGCGCCTTCCTGAAACTGAACGACGTGAAGCTGAAGAACCTGCTCAAGTGCGACGAACTGGACCTGGCCGCGCCCGAACTGATGCAGCAGGTCACCAACGCGCCCGTGGGCTTTGCCGGTCCTGTGGGGCTGAACGTGGAGCGCGTCTTCGCCGACCACGAACTGCTGGCCGCCGACGGCTGGATCACCGGGGCCAACAAGGGCGATGCGCACCTGCGCAACGTCAGCCTGCCGCGCGACGCCAAGATCGAACGCTACGCCGACCTGCGCGTGATCACTCCGGCCGACGCCTGCCCGCGCTGCGGCGGGGCCATCGAGCTCACGCGCGGCATCGAGGTGGGCCACGTCTTCAAGCTGGGCACCAAGTACAGCGAACCGCTGAAGTGCACCTTCCTGGACGAGGACGGCAAGGAAAAGGTCATGGTCATGGGCTGCTACGGCATCGGCGTGTCGCGTGTCGTCGCCTCGTGCATCGAGCAGAACCACGACGCCGACGGCATCGTCTTTCCGCCGCCCATCGCCCCGTACGAAGCCGTGCTGTGCTGTCTGGACCCCAAGAACGGCGAAACCCTGGGCAAGGCCGAGGAATTCTACACCGAACTCAAGGCCCAGGGCGTGGACGTCATCCTCGACGACCGCGACGAGCGCCCCGGCGTCAAGTTCAAGGACGCCGACCTCGTGGGCATGCCCCTGCAACTGGTCGTCGGCGGCAAGGGCCTGGCCCGAGGCATCGTGGAAGCCAAGGACCGCCGCACCGGCGAAAAGACCGAACTGCCCGTGGACGGCTTCGCCGAAGCCTTCCGCGCCTGGCGCGCCGCCGTGCGCGCGGGCTGGGGGCTGTAGCAGGAGAGGGATAAGGAAAGAAATTCGCGAGGGGGAAACCTCTTGAAAGAGGTTCTCCCCCTCGCGCTCCCCCTTCCAGAACTTTTTATTTGGTGCGTCCCTCACCGTTCGGCTTGTCACCGCCGAAGCAACTCCCCGATGAAAAAGTTTGGGGGGGAGGGGTTCGGGGAGGGAGACCCTTTCCAAAGGGTCCCCTCCCCGATGCACGAAAATCGCATTTGCAACACCATGAGCACCATCTACACCGTGGGTGAATTGACCCGGGCCATCCGGGCCGCCGTGGAGGGCGGGTTTCCCTTCGTGTGGGTGCGCGGGCAGGTGAGCAACCTGTCGCGCCCTTCCTCGGGGCATTGCTATTTCGCGCTCAAGGACGAGGATGCGGTACTCAACTGCGTGTGGTTCCGGGGCAACCAGCGCGACGCGGAGCACTTCGACCCCATGACCGGCGAGGTGTTCGAGGAGGGGCCGCGTCCCGGCCTTGCCCGCACCATGGCCAACGGGCAGGAGTTGCTGTGCGCGGGGCGGCTGACGGTGTACCCACCGCGCGGCGGGTACCAGCTGGTGGTCGAGATGGCCCAGGACGCGGGCTTGGGGCGGCTGCACGCGCAGTTCGAGGCATTGAAGGTCCGCCTTGCGGAGCGGGGATATTTCGACGCGGCGCGCAAGCGGCCGCTGCCGCGTCACCCGAAACGGGTGGCGGTGGTCACGGCCCCGACCGGGGCGGCCATCCGCGATTTTCTGCGCATGGCGGACGAGCGCGGCTGGGGCTGCGAGATACGGATTCACCCGGTGCCGGTGCAGGGCGACGAGGCCCCGCCGCGCATCGAGGCCGCGCTGGCCGACGTGGCGGCGCAGGGCTGGGCGCAGGTGGCGGTGCTGATCCGGGGCGGCGGCTCGCTGGAAGACCTGTGGGCCTTCAACGACGAGCGGGTGGCCACGGCGGTGTTCGCCAGCCCCTTGCCCGTGCTGGCGGGCATCGGCCACGAGGTGGACCACACCATGGCCGACATGACCGCCGACGTGCGGGCGGCCACGCCCACCCATGCGGCGCAGCTGCTGTGGCCGGAACGGCGCGAACTGGCGCAGCGCGTGGACGAGTTGGAAATGGCCCTGACGCGGGGCATGGAGCGCCGCTTCGCCCGGCTGGACGAACAGTTGGGTGCCCTGATGCGCGGGCTGGCCTGGCTGTCGCCGGAACGGGCGCTGGCCCGGCTGGACGAGCGCTTTGCCGACGCGGCGGCCCGCCTGGGCCGGGCGTGGGATGCGCTGGCGCAACGGAACGCGGCGCGGCTGGACGCGGCGGACGCAACCCTGGCCCGCGCCATGGGGCCGGAGACGTGGGAACGGCGCGAACGGGCCGTGGACGCGCTGGAATCGCGCCTGCGCTGGGCGGGCGAGCGTGCGGTGACCGGGCGCGAGCATGAGCTTGAGCGCTACGCCTTGCGGCTGGATGCGCTGGACCCGCTGCGCCCGCTGGAACGCGGCTACAGTCTGGTGCGCCGGGCCGACGGCGGCTTTCTGCGCAGCGTGGCCGAGGTGACGCCCGGCGATGCGCTGGCCGTGCTGGTGCGCGACGGCAAGGTGGACGTGACCGTGCGCGGCGCGCGCCCCGGCGGGCTGGAAGAGCAGGGCGGCGCAACGGGGAACGATGGCAATGCCGCAACGGGCGCCATGGAGCGGCCCGCCGGAGAGATTTCGTGATGCAGTGGTTTTCGAACGCCGGACATGCCGTTCATGCCGGACGGGGCGGCGCGAGGCGCGCGCGCCTGTTGTCGATACTGACGGCCTGCTGGTGTCTCGCCGTGGTGCTGGCCGTGTTTGCCGTGCCCGCATCCGCGCATGCGGCGGTGCTGTCCTTGGACGCGCCGGAATCCACCGGCGACGGCAAGCCCTTCGTGGTCACAGTGACGGCGGACGGTCCGGGCGACGTGGTGCTGGACTGGCGCGGCCAGGCCGTCACCGTGCCCGTGGCGGCCGACGCCTCGGGGGCCGGGCGAACCTCCACATGGACCGGGCAGGCCATCCTGGCCGTGCCGCTGGATGCGAAGCCGGGCAGGGAAACGCTGCGCGCCCGCGCCGCCGGGCAGCCCAAGGCTGCGCCCGGCGTCACCCGCGCCATCGCCGTGGTCCGCGCCGCCTATCCGGAACAGCGCCTGACCGTGGAGGGCAAGTACGTCAACCCGGACAAGGCCGCGCTGGACAGGCACGAGGCGGAGCGCGCCCGGGTGAAGGCCGCCCTGGCCCTGCGCACCCCGGAACGGTTGTGGGCGCTGCCCATGGCTCGGCCCGTGCCGGGCGAGGTATCCAGCCTGTTCGGCCTGCGCCGGGTGTTCAACGGCGAACCGCGCGCGCCGCATCGCGGGCTGGACCTGCGCGGCGCGGCGGGCGAGCCGGTGGCGGCCTGCGCGTCCGGGCGGGTGGTGCTGGCCGAGAATCATTATTTCGCGGGCAATTCCGTGTACATCGACCACGGCATGGGCGTGGTGAGCATGTATTTCCATCTTTCGGCCATGGACGTGGCCCCCGGCCAGATGGTGGCGCGGGGCCAGGTCATCGGCCGGGTGGGCAGCACGGGTCGGGTCACCGGGCCGCACCTGCATTTCGGCATGGCGGTGCTTGGCGACATGGTGGACCCTCAGGTATTGCTGGAAAACGCGTTCGGCAGCACGGGCGCGACCACACGGGAGTAACGCATGGCCGCGCGCGCACGGAAGAATGCGGGGGGCGACGCCCCCGGCAGCGTCAAGGAACTCGGGGAACAGGTGGACTACGAGGCCGCCATGGCCCGCCTGCAGGAAGTGGTGGCCGCGCTGGAAGCGGGCGACCTGCCGCTGGAGCGCGGCGTGGCCCTGTACAAGGAAGGGCTGGGTCTGTCCCGCGCCTGCCGCGAACGGCTGCGCACGGCCCGCAACGAGATACGCCTGTTCACCGAAGGCGGCCTGTCCGATTTCCAAGGGATGGAAGGGGTGGGGGACGATGCTGACGCCGAGTGAGATCAAGGCCCGTCTGCGCGACGAGGCCGCCGGGGTGGAACGCCACCTGGCCGCGTGTCTGGCCGACAGGGGCATTCCCGCGCGGCTGCGCGCGGCCATGGAATACAGCCTGAACGCGGGCGGCAAGCGGGTACGCCCGGTGCTGTGCCTGACCACCGCCTCGCTGTTCGGCCTGCCCGCGCACCGGGTGATGCCCTTTGCCGCCGCCATCGAGATGATCCACACCTATTCGCTCATCCACGACGACCTGCCCGCCATGGACGACGACGACCTGCGGCGCGGCGCGCGGCAAGCCCTCGAACCACAAGATGTTCGACGAGGCCACGGCCATCCTGGCCGGTGACGGCCTGCTCACCGACGCCTTCGATTTCATGGCGGGAGTCGGGACGAATGCCGGTGACGAGGACGGCGGCAATGCCTCCGCCATCCCCGCCGCCAACGTGCTGGCCGCCCTGCGCGTGGTGGCCCGCGCCGCCGGAGCCCCCGGCATGGTGGGCGGGCAGGCGCTGGACATGGAATACACCGGCCGCGCGGGCGTGACCCTGGAAGAAATGGCCGCCATGCACGCCATGAAGACCGGGGCGCTGCTGCGCGCCTCGTGCCTGTCCGGGGCGCTGCTGGCGGGGGCCGACGCCGACGCCCAGGCCCGCATCGCCGACTACGGCGCGCACATCGGCGCGGCCTTCCAGATCGTGGACGACATCCTCGACGAGGTGGGCGACGAGGCGGAAATCGGCAAGCCCGTGGGCAGCGACGCGGAGCAGGGCAAGACCACCTATCCTTCGCTGCTGGGCATCGAGCGCAGCCGCGCCCTGGCCCGCGAACGGGCGGACGCCGCCATCGAGCGATTGGCCCCCTTCAGCGGGCCGGATGCCGATTTCCTGCGCAGCCTGGCCAGCTACATCGTGGACCGCGCCTCCTAGCGTCCGCCCACAACGCACAGCATCACCGGACGCGCCCCGCGCGGCCCGATAACGGATACCCACGCATGACCGAGCAGCTACCGCCCTCGCTTTCTCTCCAAGGGCAGCTTGTTGGCACGCCCCTTCTGGATTCCATCGCCAGCCCGCGCGACGTGGCCGGACTGGGGCCCGAAAAGGTGCAGCAACTGGCCGACGAACTGCGCCAGCGCATCATCGCCACGGTGTCCCGCAACGGCGGGCACCTTGCCCCCTCGCTGGGGGTGGTGGAACTGACCATCGCCCTGCTGACCTCGTTCGACGCCGACCGCGACAAGGTCATCTGGGACGTGGGGCACCAAGCCTACGCCTGGAAGCTGCTGACGGGCCGAGCGGGCGATTTCCATACCCTGCGGCGCATGGGGGGCGTCAGCGGCTTTCCCAAGATGGCGGAAAGCCCCTACGACCACTTCGGGGTGGGGCATTCCTCCACGTCCATCTCCGCCGCGCTGGGCATGGCCATGGCCCGCGACCTGGCCGAGGAAAAGCACGACGTGGTGGCCGTCATCGGCGACGGCTCCATGACGGCGGGCCTGGCCTTCGAAGGCTTGAACCAGGCCGGGGCCATGGACCGCAAGCTCATCGTCGTGCTGAACGACAACGAGATGTCCATCTCCAAGAACGTGGGGGCGCTGTCGCTGTTCCTCAGCCGCAACCTGTCCAAGCGCTGGGTGCGCCGCATGAAGAAGGACATGGAAACCTTCATGCGTTCCATCCCCGGCATCGGCGAGGACATGCTGGCCTACGCCAAGCGCAGCGAGCACAGCCTGAAGGGCTTCTTCACGCCGGGCATGCTGTTCGAGGCGTTCGGGTTCAACTACATCGGCCCGGTGAACGGACATGACGTCAAGGCGCTGACCCGCACCTTCGACATGGCCCGCACCCTGGACGAGCCGGTGCTGCTGCACGTACTGACCCGCAAGGGCAAGGGCTACGCCCCGGCGGAGACCAACCCCACCCACTTCCACGGGGTGGGCCGCTTCGAGCCGGAAACGGGCAAGGCCGCCAAGCTGGCCGACGCCCCGGCGCTGCCCAGCTTCACCGACGTGTTCGGCGAAACCCTGTGCATGCTGGCCGACGAGGATGCGCGGGTCATGGCCATCACCGCCGCCATGCCCGAGGGCACCGGCACCAGCTGTTTCTGTACGCGCCACCCCGAGCGGTTCGTGGACGTGGGCATCTGCGAGCAGCACGCGGTGACCTTTGCCGCCGGGCTGGCCACGCAGGGGCTGCGGCCGTTCGTGGCCATCTATTCCACCTTCCTGCAACGCTCGTACGACCAGGTGGTGCACGACGTGTGCATCCAGAACCTGCCGGTGGTCTTCTGCGTGGACCCCAACATGCACATCCTGGCCCCGCGCGACGAGGCGCAACTGCGCCACGCCATGCGCACCGCCCTGGCCCTGGATGGGCCGGTGGCCGTGCGTTATCCGCGCGGCGTGGGCACGGGGGTCGCGTTGCCCCCGCGCGGCGAGGTGTTGCCCCTTGGCCGGGGCGAGGTGTTGAAGCAGGGCGAAGGGCTTGCCGTCATCGCCTGCGGCAGCCGGGTGGCCCCGGCGCTGGAGGCGGCGGAGCGGGTGGGGGAAGAGTCCGGCCGCCAGGTCACCGTGTTCGACGCGGTGTGGGCCAAGCCCCTTCCTGCGGATCAACTGCTGGAACTGGCCGCCACCCACGACGCGCTGCTGCTGATAGAGGAAAACGCCCTGGCGGGCGGCTTCACCTCCGCCGTGCTGGAATGCCTGGCCGACCGGGGGGCGTTGCGCGGGCAGGCCATCCGCAGGCTGGGCGTGCCCGACAATTTCGTGGAGCATGGCAGCCAGAAGGAACTGCGGGCCAAGCTCGGCCTGTGTGTGGACGGGATTGAAGAAACCCTGCGGGACATGCTGGGGCTGGAGTAGGGGTCGTTTCCAAATTGTCCTTTCGCCCGTTGGCTTTGTCAAACTTCGCCTGCCATAGCTTTGCTGTCCTTATCCGTAAGGTTCGCAAGCTCACCTAACGGCTAAGGCTCGGTCGAATACGAGAAGAGCGCGCTGCGGTCCTCATCCGTAAGGCTCGCAAGCTCGCCTAACGGCTGAGGCATACTCCCTCATGGCAGGCTCGTTTTCCTTGCCAACGAACGAAAACAGCCCCTGGGCCGTGCCCCACAGATGGGGGGCGCGGGGGCATACGAAATGAATGCGGCGGCGGGAGGTGTCTCCCGCCGCCGCTCGTCTTTTCGTCCGGTTGCGGCGGAACCGGATGTTCCGCCGCAAGACCGCCGTCGCCCGCTACGCCCGCATGTCGGTGATGATGTTCTTCAGTTCCACGGCCAGCCGGGCCAGTTCGGTCACGGCCTGCGAGGACTGGCCCATGGCCTCCGCCGTTTCCGAGGCGATGCGGTTGATGTCCTCGGTGCCGCGCCCGATCTCTTCGCTGGCGGCGGACTGCTGCTCGCTGGCCGCCGCGATGGCCCGCACGTTGTCAGAGGTGCGTTCCACCAGGCCCACGATGCTGCGCAGCGAATCGCCGGAAAGGTTGGCGGTGCGCGTGCAGTCCACGATGGCGGCGGTGGTGTCCTCGGTGCCCTGGATGTTGGCCCGCGCGCTCTGCTGCACCGAGCGGATGTAGTTGCCCACCTCGTTGGTGGCGGTCATGGTCTTTTCGGCCAGCTTGCGCACCTCGTCGGCCACCACGGCGAAGCCGCGCCCCGCGTCCCCGGCGCGGGCCGCCTCGATGGCCGCGTTCAGGGCCAGCAGGTTGGTCTGGTCGGCGATGTCGGCGATGACGTTCATGATCTGGCCGATGCCGTCGGCCTGCCTGCCCAGTTCGGTCATGTCGGCCTTGAGGCTTTCGGCCCGCTCGTTGACGGCGTTGATGGTGTCCACCACCGTGCCCACCAGCCGCGCGCCCTCCTGGGCCTGCGACCGGGCGGAGTCGGCCAGTTCGGCGGTTTCCGCGGCGTTGCGCGCCACGCTCATGGCGGCGGCGTTCATTTCCTCCACGGCGGCGGCCGCCTCGGCCGTGCGGCCGCGCTGCTCGTCGCTGCCTCGCGCGGACTGCTCGATCTGCGCGGCCAGCTGTTCGGAGGCCGAGGCCAGCATGTTGGCCACCTCGTCGGCCTTCACCGCCGCGCGGGCGATGCGCTCGTTCTGCTCCTCGATGCGGGCGTGCTGGGTCTTGATGTCCGTCTGGTCCGAAACCAGGGCGAACCCGGCGATGAGCGCACCGTCCAGGTCGTACATGGGCGCGGCGTCCACGCTGGCGAACAGCCTGGCGCCCTTGCGCCCCGCCAGTTCCAGTTGCACGCCGCGATGGGCGCGGCGCTCGGTCATGCAGGTGCCGATGACCGTGGAATGGTTGTCGTCGGCGTGGAAGATGCGTCCCACCGGCGCGCCCGTGAAGGATTGCGGGTCGCCGTCGATCTGCATGTAGTCGAGGGTGGCGCGGTTGACGAACAGCACCCGCTGGTCGGGTCCGGCCACCACGCAGGGCAGGGTGATGCCGTCCAGCAGCCCCTGGGCGAAGCCCAGCTTGTTCTTGAGTTCGCCCACCATGGTGCGCACGTTGTGGCCCAGGCTGCGGAATTCGTACTTGAAGCCGTCGTGCAGTACGGCCTTCAGGTCGCCGCCCGCCACGGCGCGGGTGTAGGCTTCCATGTCGGCCACGGGGCGGGCCACCAGACGCCGCACCAGCAGCGAGATCACGCCCGCCAGCACCAGCAGCGCCGCCGCGCCGATGCCCAGCAGGGTGTTGCGCTGGGCGATGGCCGTGCCCGCCAGTTCGTCGGTGTAGGCGCTCATGCACACCAGCCAGCCGGTTGTCGGCTCGGTGGTGACGGTCAGGTACTTGCGTTCGCCCTGCCAGTCGTAGAAGGCGTTGCCGTTCTTCATGGACAGGGCGGTACGCACGAATTCGTGTTCGGTCAGGTCCTTGAGCATCATCTCCTTGTCGGGGTGGGCGATGATGTGGCCGCTGCCGTCCAGCATGAAGCCGTAGCCACGCTGGCCGAAGCGCAGCCCGTTGACGAAGACGGAGGTGAAGTTTTCCCAGCGGGGGAAGATGCCCACCCCGCCGATGACCTTGCCGCTCGCGTCACGGATGGCCTTCACCGCCACGAAGATGAACATGTTGCCGCCGCCGGACTTGGCGGTGATGATGGACTTGCCGATGAAGGTGTCCTGCCCGGCCATGACCGCCTTGAAGTAGTCGCGGTCGCCGCGCTTGCCGCCGGTCAGGTCTTCCATGTCGGCATTGATGCCCGCGCGGACGATGCCCTGGTCGTCGAACACGATGACCGACCAGATGTTGCTGTCGCCGCGCACCACGTCCTTCAGCCTGTTCTGGGCGATGGCGGCGTCGCCGGTCAGCGCTTCCAGCACCAGGCGCTGCCTGGAGAGCTGGTTGATGGTGCCGGTGAAGTTCTGCACGTACAGCGAAAGCGCATCGCGCGCGCTGTTTCCGGCCTGCTCCATGGCGTGCTGTTCAAGCTCCAGCGACATGCGGTACGAGGAACTCGTCACGTAGTATATGATGGTGGCGAAGGCCATAATGACGGCCAGCATGACCGAGATGATGAACACCGGAGCGACGCTTTTCGCGTTCATGATTCCTCCCTGCGATGCAATATTTCCATCTTGTACAAGATGTAGGCTCATGTCGTGCGGTGTGTCAAGAAATGCGGGTACTACCTGGGATATGGGGGAAAACAGAAGTGGCGCACTCGTGAGCAGGGTGCGCCACATGCAGGAAGGCGAAAGTACTACGGCGAGTTTGTAATGGCGTTACAATGACGTTACGAACAGCCGTATCCCGTTCTCCAGCATCTGCACCGCCATCAGGATGAGCACAAGGCCCATCAGCCGTTCCATGGCCCGCATGGTGCGTGCCCCCAGCAGGCGCGCGATGTCGGGCGTGAAGGCCATGATGGCGGCGGTGCCCGCCCAGGCCATCATGACCCCCGCCAGCACGTTGACCTGGGCCATCATGCCGCCCTGGGCCTGCCGCGCGAAGACCATCACCGCCGCCAGCAGCGACGGCCCGGCGATGAGCGGCACGGCGATGGGCACGATGAACGGGTCGTGGGCCACGGCTTCGGTGTCGCCCTCCTGCGGGGGAAAGACCATCTTCATGGCGATGATGAACAGGATGAGCCCGCCGGACAGGCGCAGGGTGGACTGTTCTATCTCCAGCATGCCGAGCAGCGCGTCGCCAAGCGCATGGAAGCCCAGGATGATGCCGAGCGCGAACAGCAGTTCGCGCCGCAGGATGGCGCGCTGCCGCGCCTCGCTGTGTTCGCGCAGCATGCCGATGCACATGGCGGCGTTGCCCACCGGGTCCATGATCAGGAACAGCGGCAGGGCGATTTCGAAGGCGGTGCGAAAATCGAAGGCGTCGAACATGGTCGTTTCCGGTTCAGGATATCCGGTGCGCACCGGCAAGCGCACGGGGCGGGGCCGCCGTGCCGGGGGCTATTCCTCGATTTCCATGTAGGTGGCCGACTGGGCGGCCTTTTCCGACACGGTGACGGCGTGCAGCCGCACCCCGTGCGGCCCAAGGCGCGGGCCCAGCTGCTGCCAGATGTGCCGCGCAAGGTTCTCCGACGAGGGGTTCACGGTATCGAACGGGGCCACCTCGTTGAGGTTCTTGTGGTCCAGGGTGTCGAGCACCGCGTTCAGTTCGCGCTTCAGCACCTTGAAGTCCAGCACGATCTCGGTGTCGCCGGTCAGGCGGTCGCCCTCGGCCACCATTTCCACGGCGAAGTTGTGGCCGTGCATGGATTCGCATTTGCCTTCGTAATGGCGCAGCGCGTGCGAGGCGCAGAATTCCGAGCGCACGGTCAGCCGCCAGATGGATTTCTTCACGGTGTGTCTCCTGGGGCAAGCCCCGCAAGGCGGTGAGGCCAGGGAAAACGCAAGGCACGGATTCTTGCAGGGGCTGTTTCTAACTTAGGCATTTCGTTCGGTGGCGAGGAAAACGAGCCTGCCATGAGGGAGTGCGGCAGCCGTTATGCGAGTCTTCGAGCATTACGGATGGCGACCGCAGAGCGTACTCTTCTCGTATTCGACCGAGCCACAGCCGTTGGCGAGTCTTCGAGCCTTACGGATGTGGACAGCAACGCCATGGCAGGCGAAGTTTGACGAAGCCAACGGGCGAAAGGACAATTTAGAACAGCCCCTACTCGGGGCCTTCGGTCCAGTGGGCGATGTCGGTCTCGAACGCCGGGCCGGGCTGCACCATCCACTGCGGACCGAACTGGAGCAGGCATTCGGCCTCGTCCACCACCAGGCGCACGTTGACCGGCACCGGGCCGCGATGCCGCTCCAGGATGGCGCGCAGGGCGGCCAGACTGGCGGGCTCCACGCGGGGCAGGGGCATGTCGATGGTCACGGGCTGGTCGCTGGCGCCGCAGGCGCGGGCCAGAGGCATGACCTTTTCGCCCATCAGCTTGATTTCGCGCGGGGTGTCGTCGTCCTCGTCGGGCATGCCGGACATGCCGTCGCCGCCCCCGCCGCCGTTCCTGCCGCCGTCGTCGTTCTGCTGCTTGCTGATGGTAGCCTCCAGCAGCAGCGGCTGGTCCGATTTCAGCAGTTCGCGGAACTCGGCGTAGGCTTCGGGAAAGAACACGCACTCGCCCGAGGCGGTCAGGTCTTCCACCTGCAGGAAGGCCATGCGCGCGCCCTTCTTGGTCATGTGTTCCTTGATGCCGGTGACCAGCACGGCGGTCTTCAGCGACATGCCGGGGGCCATGTCGCGCGTCTCGTCCAGCGGGGTCAGGCGCAGGCGGAACAGTTCCTTGCGGTAGGGCTGGAGCGGGTGGCTGGTCAGGAAGAAGCCCAGGGCTTCCTTCTCGAAGCGCAGTTTCTGGTCGTCGTCCCATTCCTGGGCCTGCTGCTCCTCGCAGTCGAAGCCGATGCCGGGGCACACGGCGGGCTCTTCCGGCACCATGGTGAACAGGGATACCTGGTTGGATTCCTTGTCCTTCAACCGTTTCTGGGCCTTGCTGACCACGTTGTCCAGGGCGGCCAGCATGCCCGCGCGGGTGCAGCCAAGGCAATCGCACGCGCCGCCCTTGATCAGGCTTTCCAGCACGCGCTTGGTCACCTTGCGCAGGTTCACGCGCACGCACAGGTCCAGCAGCGATGCGAACACCCCGCCCTGCTCGCGGGCGTCCACGATTTCGCGGATGGCTTCGTCGCCCACGTTCTTGATGCCGCCAAGGCCGAAGACGATGGCCCCCTCGTGCACGGTGAACTCGCGGCGGCTGGCCTGCACGTTGGGTTGCAGGACGGCGATGCCCATGTCCTTGCACGCGGCCACGTATTTCAGCAGCTTGTCCTGGTTGCCCATTTCCGACGTGAGCAGGGCGGCCATGAATTCCGTGGGAAAGTGCACCTTCAGGAACGCGGTGTAGTACGAGATCAGCGCATAGGCGGCGCTGTGCGACTTGTTGAAGCCGTACTCCGCGAACTTTTCCATCAGGTCGAAGATTTCGTCGGCCTTGGCCTTGGGCACGCCGTTCTTCTGCGCGCCCTCCACGAACATGACGCGCTGCTGGGCCATTTCGTCGGCGTTCTTCTTGCCCATGGCGCGGCGCAGCAGGTCCGCGCCGCCCAGGGTGTAGCCCGCCGCGATCTGGGCGATCTGCATCACCTGTTCCTGGTACACGATGACGCCGTAGGTGTCGCGCAGGCAGTCTTCCAACTGGGGCAGCGGATAGGTGACCGGCAGTTCGCCGTGCTTGCGCTTGATGAATTCGTCCACCATGCCCGAGCCCAGCGGGCCGGGCCGGTACAGGGCCAGCATGGCGATGACGTCGTCGAAGCAGGAGGGCTTGAGCATGCGCAGGTACTGGCGCATGCCCGAGCTTTCCACCTGGAAGATGCCGTCGGTGTCGCCGCGCGAGTACAGTTCGTAGGTCTCGGCGTCGTCCAGGGCCAGGTTGTCCAGGTCGGGCGGGGTCTTGCCCTGCCGGGCAATCTCGTCCAGCGAATCCTGCACCAGGGTCATGGTGCGCAGGCCCAGGAAGTCGAACTTCACCAGCCCGACCTTCTCGACCATCTTCATGTCGAACTGGGTGACTATTTCACCCTTCTTTCCCCGGTACAGCGGCAGGTATTCCCGCATGGGTTTGTCGGAAACCACCACCCCCGCCGCGTGGGTGGAGGCGTGGCGCGACAGCCCTTCCAGCCGCATGGAAACGTCCAGCAGCTTGCGGATCTGCGGGTCGGTCTTGTACAGCGCGGCCAGGTCCGGCTCGGCGTCGATGGCCTTCTTGACCGTCATCTTGAGGTCTTCGGGCACCAGCTTGGCGATGCGGTCGGTTTCGGCAAAGGTCATGCCCAGGGCGCGGCCCACGTCGCGCACCACGGCTTTCGCCTTCATCTTCCCGAAGGTGGTGATCTGGGCCACCATGTCTTCGCCGTACTTCTCGCCCACGTACCGGATGACCTCGCCCCGGCGGCGTTCGCAGAAGTCCACGTCGATATCCGGCATGGACACGCGCTCGATGTTCAGGAAGCGCTCGAACAGCAGGTTGTACGGAATGGGGTCGAGGTTGGTGATGCGCAGCGACCACGCCACCAGCGAACCGGCGGCGGACCCGCGCCCCGGACCCACGGGAATGCCGTTGTCCTTGGCCCAGTTGATGAAGTCCTGCACGATGAGGAAGTAGCCCGGAAAGTCCATCTGGCCGATGACGTCCAGTTCCAGTTCCAGGCGCTTCCAGTACAGGTCGTGGTCGATGGTGTCGCGGTTGGGGTGGCGTTCCAGGCGGCGCTTCAGCCCTTCGCGCGAGAGGCGGCGGAACTCGTCCTCCAGGGTCATGCCCTCGGGCAGGGCGTACACGGGAAAGACGTACTTGCCGAACTCGAACTTCAGTTCGCACTCGGCGGCGATGCGCCCGGAGTTGGCCACGGCCTCGGGCACGTGGGCAAACGCCTTCGCCATTTCGTCGGGCGACTTGTAGTACAGTTCTTTGGTCTCGAAGCGCATCCGGCGCTCGTCGTCCACCTTGGCCTGGGTCTGGATGCACAGCAGCACGTCGTGGGCTTCCACGTCGCCGGCTTCCAGGTAGTGGCAGTCGTTGGTGGCGACAAGGGGCAGCCCGGTGTGGTGGGCGAGTTCCAGCAGCTTTTCGTTCAGCTCGTCCTGTTCCTTCAGGCCGTTGGACTGCAATTCCAGGTAGTAGTGGCCGGGGTAGATGGACTCGTACTCGCGGGCGATGCGGATGGCGTCGTCCATGGTGCCCCGCAACAGCGCGCGCGGCACCTGCCCGGCAAGGCAGGCGGACAGGGCGGTGATGCCGCCCGAATACTGGCGCAGCAGGTCCATGTCCACGCGCGGCTTGTAGTGGAAGCCGTGCAGGAAGCCGTGGGTCACCAGCTTGACCAGGTTGTGGTAGCCTTCGGTGGTGCGCGCCAGCAGCACCAGATGGTTGCGCACCCGGGCCAGCTCCGAGGTCTTGTCCGTGTGGTCGTGCGCCACGTAGACCTCGCAGCCGATGACCGGCTTTATGCCGAACTGCTTGCAGGTATTGTAGAAGTAGACCGCGCCGTAAAGGTTGCCGTGGTCGGTGATGGCGGCGGCGGGCATGCCGAAGTCCACCGCCTTGGCGCAGAGGTCCTTCAGGCGGATGGCCCCGTCGAGCAGGCTGTATTCGGTATGGCAGTGCAGATGGACGAAATCGGACATGGAGGTTGGACGTGTTCCCGACAAGGGCGGCGCAGGCCGGGCCGCGCGGGCGCGGTGGCTGGCCGTCTGTCTGTTCGCGTGTGAATACGGATGGTTGCCGCGTCCGTTTCAGGGGGAAAGGACGGCGGCGGTGCCGTGACGGGGATGACACACCCTAGCAGAAGGGGGGCGCACCCACAACGCCGGAATGGAGGGACCGGACGTGCGGGCGAGGGAACGGCCGCGCCGCAAGTGGCGGGGATGTGGATGCCGCCGTCGCGGCGCGGCTTGCCCGGCCGGAAGGGAATGCGTACAACCACGGCTGCCGCCGCAGCCAGCGGGCGGCGCAGGAGGTTGGCGTGTTCGACGTGACCATGGCCCATGCGGCCACAGCGGCCACCGCAGCGGCGGACGGCGGGCTGGGGGCGCTGTTTCTGGACAAGGCGGGGCAGTACGTGGTTCCTGCGCTTTCTGTACGGGCCGAAGGGGATATTCCGCGACCCGACCTGGGACCGCTGGAACGACGAGGCCCGGCGCGAGGAAGCCCGGCGCGTCGAAGAGTTGTCGGCACAGGCCGTCGATACGGACAGAGCGAACGGGGCGGACAGGCCGGACGGGGCGGACGCCGGGGCAACCGCACCTGCCGACGGGGACCGGCGGTGAGCATGGACGCCGCATGCGACATTTTCCGGCACGAGGCGTGGTTCGGCCAGTACGTGAACCGCTTCCTGACCGGCGACGCCGAGCACGACGCGCACATCGAACTCAAGCGCGAGCATTCCCTGCTGGTGCTGGCGGGCGCCCGGACCATCGTGGCCGAGGCCGTGGCGGAAGGCGTCATGGACATGGTCAGCGCCCGCGCGGCGCTGCTGGGCGCGCTGTACCACGACATCGGGCGGTTTCCGCAGTACCGGCGCTGGCGCACC
>JALHHV010000505.1 GCA_022837365.1 Desulfovibrio sp.
CCCGTGCCGGGAGGATGCGTGGCGGCGGACGCCTGGCGGAAGGCCGTGCGCAGGGGGCGCAGCAGTTCCGGCTGGGGCCAGCCCGCGCGGTGCACGTGCACGATGTGGGGAAGGTGGCGCGCGGCCACGCCCCCCAGGTCGCCGCCGATGAAGGTGGTCACTCCCGCCTCGCGCAGGAGGGCGGCGCGGGGGCCGTCCGACGGGCTCCACACCGCGCGGTGGAAGCGGGCGGGGTCCAGCCGGGTCAGCAGCAGTTGCATGACCTTTTCGGTGCCGCCGAGCCCCAGCGAAGGGACCACGTGCAACACCCGGCGTTGCGTGACGCCGGGCCGCGGGCCGGAATGGCCCGGCGCGGGGGCGTGGGGTGCGGCGGTGACCATGGGCCGTGTTCTAGCCCAGCGGGGCGGGCATGGGAAGGGTTCGCCCCGCCCGCCGTTGCGTAACGGGAGCGGGGCGCGTTGCGGGAAATGTTCCGCCGGGCCGCTAGCCTTGCGCGAACTTGCGGTACAGGCTGGCCGCGGCCATGCGGCTGGGGGCGAAGCCCTTCACCGGCTGGCCGTCGGCATTGGCCTGGGCGTCGGCCTGGGGCTCGGTCTGGGCATTCGCAGGCGCGCCCGCTGGTGCCGGTGCCGTGGATTGCATGGGTGCCGCCTGCGCGGACACCTCCTGCGGGGCGGCTGGCGCGGCCTCCACGGGCTGGGCGGGGGCGTCGGCTGCCGCCTGAGGCGCGGCCTCGCCCGCCGGGGCCTGCTGGCCGTACGCTTGGGCGTGGGCGCGGCCGAACTGCGCGGGCCTGCCCAGCGGCGGCATCTGCGCGGCGGGCAGCGGCGCGCGCGAGGGCGCGGCGTTGGCGGGCGCGCGGTTGGCCGCCATGCTGGCCCCGATGGCCATGGCCTCGGGGGTGTTGACGATCTGGCCGTAGGCGCCGCGCAGGCCGGACAGAATCTTGACCACCTCGTCGATGAACGCCACATCCATCTTGAGGTTGGCGTTGAGCAGGCGGGTGGAGCAGTAGAAGTACAGCTTGTGCAGGTTCTGCGCCAGCTCGCCGCCCTTTTCCATGTTCAGGCTGGCGTCCAGCTCGTTGACGATGTCCAGGGCCTTGGAGATCAGGATGCCCTTGGCCGCGTAGTCGCGTTCGGCGATCTTCTCCTTGGCCTGGGTCAGGAACTTGATGGCCCCGTCATACAGCAGGAGCAACAGTTCGCCCTGGGTGGTCGTGGTGACCTGGGTCTGTA
>JALHHV010000055.1 GCA_022837365.1 Desulfovibrio sp.
GGACGCAACGGCCCGCCAGCCTTGCACGGCGGCCCCGCCTGGGCTAGGCTGCGCCACCCCGTCACCATCCGGGCCAGCCCCACGCCGCGCGCCGGGACGGCCCTCCGCAGCACGCAGCCTTCAGGAGAACGCCGCCCCATGTCCGCAACATCCGCATCGCCCCTCACCCCCGACCAGACCCGCGCCCACGTCGTCGCCACGGTGCTGCGCCACCTGTCGCGCGGCATGGAACGCCGCACCGAAGCCCTGGAGGATTTTCTGGCCGTGACCATGCCCGACATGGACGAACGGGGGGCGCGGGCGCTGTCCTCCATGGTGCCCCGGCTGCCCGAATCGCTGTACGGCAAGTGGGCCTCCATGTTCGTGGACCGGTTGCAGGAAACCGTGCCCCACGAGCACGTGGCGGCCCTGTGCGACGGCAGCGCGGAAAACGACGCCACCCTCGCGCTGGTCTACGTGATGTTCATGGAATCGGAAAAGATGGAGCGCCAGGTGGCCGAAGACCTGCACGCCCTGGGCATTTCGCAGCAGGGGCAGGACGACGCGGGCGCCCTGCTGGGGGCATACCTGCGCGCCCGGCTCACCTCGCGCGGGCAGGGCCCGGCCAACTGAACGCGGCGCGCAGGCGCGGGGCGCGACTGGCGCAACCGGCGCAAAAAACAAGGGCCGCGCACATGCGCGGCCCCGCGATTTCCACCGGCCCCCGCCGGACGTTCCGTCTGCTACTGCTTCTCGACCTTCAGACCGTCGTCGGTGGCGGTCAGCAGGTAGGTGCAGCTTCCGGTGTCGAGACAGTAATCCGACCCCGGAAACAACGTGGCGCGGGCGGTCCATTCGTCGTTGACGAAGACGTCGCGCGCGCCGCCGCTTTCCTCGTAGCGCACCTGGGTTCCATCGGCCAGGATGACGAACTCCGCCTCGCGGATCACGGCGGGCAGGTCGGCTTCGGTATGGCTCATGGCAGGCCTCCTTCACGGTTGCGGACGGTGGGATTGTGGCAGGTAACCAATCCACTGACGTAATCACATGCTTACATCGTCCGTCACCGGACAACAACAGGAATATACCGTGACGCCAGAACTCCCGGACACCGTTTCCGCTTCCGCCGCCTCCGCCCCGGCAGCCCTGGCCGCCGCGCTGGTCCTGCCGGTGTCCGGCGTGGCCGCCGTGGTGGCTCTGCTGGACGAGGGGGCCACCATCCCGTTCATCGCCCGCTACCGCAAGGAAGCCACCGGCAGCCTGGACGAGGTGCAGGTGGCGGCGGTGCGCGACGCGCTGGAAAAGGCGCGCGAACTGGACAAGCGGCGCGCCGCCGTGCTGGCCTCGCTGGAGGAGCGCGGGCTGCTCACCCCGCAACTGGCCAGGGCCGTTGCCGGGGCCTCCACCCTCACGGCGTTGGAGGACGTGTACCTGCCCTACCGGCCCAAGCGCGTCACCCGCGCGGAAAAGGCCCGGCGGCGCGGCCTGGCCCCGCTGGCGGAAGCCCTGCGCACGGCGCGGCCTTCGGCGGACGCCCGCGCGCTGGCCGCCCCCTGCGTCACGCCGCACGGCACGGACCCGGAACTGGCCGTCCCCGACGCGGAAGCCGCCCTGGCGGGCGCCCGCGACATCCTGGCCGAAAATTTCGCGGAATCCGCCCCCCTGCGCGGCGCGCTGCGCGACCTGTTCGCGCGCCGCGCCGTGCTGCGCGCCAAGGCCGTGCCCGGCAAGGAGGCGGAAGGCGCCACCTACGCCGACTGGTTCGGCCACGAGGAACGCGCCGCCGCCATGCCCTCGCACCGGTTGCTGGCCATGCTGCGCGGCGAACGCGAGGGTTTCCTGTCCGTGGCCGTGCGCCCGGAGGACGCCGACGCGCTGGACATCCTGCGCCGCCGCGCCGACCTGCCGGGCGTCCCCGCTGCCCGGCAGGAATCGGCCGCCGGGCAGGTGGACGCGGCGCTTGCGGACGCCTGGAAGCGGTTGCTGGCCCCCTCGCTGGAGAACGAACTGCGCACCGTCCTGCGCGAACGGGCCGAGGCGCAGGCCATCGGCGTGTTCGCCGCCAACCTGCGCGAACTGATCATGGCCCCGCCCCTGGGCGGCCGCCGCGTGCTGGCGCTGGACCCCGGCTGGCGCACCGGAGCCAAGCTGGTCTGTCTCGACGCGCAGGGCGCGCTGCTGCACCACGAGGTGATCCATCCCCTCACCGGCGACGCCGGGGCCGAGCGCGCCGCGCGCACCCTGCGCGACTGCTGCGCGAAATACGCCATCGAGGTGGTGGCCGTGGGCAACGGCACCGCCGGGCGCGAGACCGAGGCCTTTGCGCGCGGCGCGGGCCTGCCCGCCGGGGTGGACGTGGTGCTGGTGAACGAGACCGGGGCCTCGGTGTATTCCGCGTCAGAGGCGGCGCGGCGCGAATTTCCGGAGCACGACCTGACCGTGCGCGGGGCCGTGTCCATCGGGCGGCGGCTCATGGACCCGCTGGCGGAACTGGTGAAGATCGACCCGCGCTCGCTGGGCGTGGGCCAGTACCAGCACGACGTGGACCAGGCCGCCCTGCGCCGCGCCCTGGACGAGGTGGTGGCCTCGTGCGTCAACGCCGTGGGCGTGGACGCCAACACGGCCAGCCCGGAACTGCTGGCCCACGTTTCCGGCATCGGCCCGGTGCTGGCCCGCAACATCGTGGCCCACCGGACACAGAACGGCCCCTTCCGCACCCGGAAAGACCTGCTGAAGGTGCCGCGCCTCGGCCCCAAGGCCTTCGAGCAGGCGGCGGGCTTTCTGCGCGTGCGCGGCGGCAACCCGCTGGACGCCAGCGCGGTGCACCCGGAACGCTACGCCCTGGTGGCCGACATGGCCACGGACCTGGGCTGCGCGGTGGCCGACCTGCTGCGCCGCGATGACCTGCGCGGGCGCATCCGGCCGGAGCGGTACGTTTCCGGCGAGGTGGGGCTGCCCACGCTCACCGACATCCTGGCCGAACTGGCCCGGCCGGGACGCGACCCGCGCCCGGCCTTCACCCCGTTCCGCTTCGCCGAGGGGGTGCATTCGCCCGACGACCTCGAACCGGGCATGGTGCTGCCGGGCATCGTCACCAACGTCACCGCCTTCGGGGCGTTCGTGGACGTGGGCGTGCACCGCGACGGGCTGGTGCACGTCAGCCAGCTGTCCGACCGCTTCGTGCGCGACCCGGCCGAAGTGGTGGCCCCCGGCCGCACGGTGCGGGTGCGCGTGCTGGACGTGGACCGGGCGCGCGGCCGGGTGAGCCTGGCTATGAAGGGCGTGGAGCAGTGACCCGCCCCGGCGCGCCTACTTCTTTTTCTTCTTGCCCTTCTCGCGGGCCTCGCTGAACAGCTTTTCCTTCTTCTTCTCGAAGACCAGGGCCGTGCGCAGGGCGGCCAGCCCCAGCGCCACGATGGACAGGATGAGGATGAACCCCTTCTGCAACTGCCACTTCTGGGTGCTGATGAGCCCCGTGGCCCAGGCGGCCCCGGCGCGTTCGCCGTAGTACAGGCTGAGCGGCAGCACCACCAGGATCAGCAGCAGGCCGATGATCTCCATCCACAGAAAGCTGCGCCCCAGCAGCAGCAGGAACAGCGTGGAATCCCGCACCACCCGCAGGAACTTCAGGCGCGATTCCAGCTTCTGCAAGCGCTCGTCCTCGGCTTCGGCCACGGTGTGGGCCCGCTTGAAGGTCTCCGCCACTTGCAGGTTGTTCTTCAGCGCCCAGTTCAGGTTGGCGGCGCACAGATTGTAGTTCTTGTTGAATTCCACAAGGATGCGCGGAAACGGGAACCATGCCGCCTCGTCGCGCACGTACATCAGCCGGGTCATGTAGCCCTGGAACCGGGTCTTCAGGTCCTTGACCTCGCGGTTGATGCGCAGTTGCAGATCCTTTTCCAACTGCGAGCGGCCGTGGATCACGGTCTGGTACGGCACGAAGTTGCGGATTTCGGACATGCGGATCAGGTTGGCCACGCGCACGTCGGTCTGCGTGGCGAAGGGGTGTTCGTCGCTGAACCAGGTGGACACCTCGCCGCGCAGGCGCGACAGCCCTTCCTTTTCCTCTTCCACGCGGTTCTCGGCCTCGGCCCACGGCACGTGCAGCGCCGTGAGCAGGTGCAGGTGGCCGCGCTCCAGTTCCGGGTCCAGCAGCACGCGGTTGAACACGTTGGGGTCCTGGCCGATCAGGGCCAGCAACTGCGCCGTGGCCTGCTCCACGAAGCCCATCTTCACGTGGCACACGGCCTGCCGGTACTCCGCGTCGGACCACTGCGGGCACAGCCGCACCACCTGCCGGTACAACTGGGTGGCGGGCTGGTACTTGCCCTGCACCTCTTGCAGGCGGGCCTGCAAAAAGATGTGCCAGGCCTGCTGCAACGGCGAGGAGGCCAGGGTTTCCGCCTCCTTCCACAGCGAGGCGGCGCGCAGCAGGTCGCCACGTTCCAGCGCCACGTAGCCCAGCATGGTCCGGTTGCGGTAGTCGCGCGGGTTCTTGATCTGGATCTGGCCCAGTTCGCGCTCCAGCGCCACGGGCTCGCCGTGGCGGATGGCTTCCAGCACGCCCCACACGGGGTTGTCGTCCCTGGGGGCCAGTTCGTCGAGCCCCTTGGGATAGTCCTTGCCGCGCGCCAGCCACATGCGGCGCACCATGCGGTGCTGCGCGGCGCTGCCGATGTCGAACATGGCGCGGGTCACGATGCCTTCCGCGCCCTCGGAAGCAAGCAGCGCGGCGAACCCTTCGCCGATGTCGCCCGCCAGTTGCCCGTCGATGATCTGGAAACCCCGGTTCAGGGTTTCGAAGTCCAGCAGGGCCACGTCGCGCCACACGCTGGGGGTCAGCGCCTCCAGCTTGCGGGTGGGGCAGGCGGTGACCTCGTGGTTGCGCATGCCGCAGTAGAAGCAGCACGGATGGCTGCCCGCCACCGCGCGGGTGGAGACCACCACCGGCAGCGAACCCGCCTCCTGGCCGTCGTCGGCAAGGCCCACGTTGCACCAGTCGTCCATGCTGCTGTGCTCGACCGAAAAGCGCACCTCGTGGATGGTGAAGCCCTCGCCCAGCAGGTAGGCGTTGCGGAAGCTGGTGTGCGGGTAGTCGGGCACCAGCTGGTCCCAGTCCAGGGCGACCTTGCGGGGCAGCTCGTTGTTGAAGTTCAGCCCCTTGCGGTCCACGATGGCGCTGACGCACGGCCAGTAGGCGTCGGGGCGCTGTTCCTTCACCTCGCGCACGCGTTGCAGGAGGTCGCGGCACCACTGGCGGTACAGGCGCAGGTTTTCCAGCGGAAAGATGAGAAAGGATTCGTGCAGGATGTACTTGAACTTGTGGCGCTTGAGGATTTCCTCGATCTCGCCGAACATGGCCCGCCAGCCCGCCTGGAATCCCTTGTCCAGGGGGTTGCCCAGGGGGCGCAGCACCGAGTACCATCCGGTGGTGGACTGGTACGGCAGGCGCGAGTCGGCCCGCAGCAGGCTCCATTCGGCGGGCACCATGCCGCGCAGGGCCGCCGCCTTCTCGAAGGACAGGCCCGGCACGCCGGTGCCCATCTCGCGGGCGCGGGGGTGCACCCACACCTGGAATTCCTGCGGGGAGATGAGTTCCTGCGTGGTCAGCACGTTTTCCAGCGACAGGGATATCTCGCGCTTCATGCCCAGCAGCAGGCGCGCGGGCAGCACCTGCACCGCCACGGGCAGCGAGTTGAACTTGCCCCATATCTCCAGCCGCGCCAGCGCCAGGAACACGTCCGCCGAGAAGAAGAACCACAGCGACTGGTCGCGCTCGGCGGCGATGGTCATGCCGCCGTAGTCCTGCAAGGTCTGCGGCACGGCGGGGTTGATGTCGCCCTGCCAGTTCAGCCACAGGGCAAGGCCCGCGGCGCTCATGCGCGATTCGCGGAACTCCGGCAGGCGGCGCAGCAACGATTGCAACTGGGGCATCCGAACCTCTGGATACGGCTAACCAGGGAACTACCCTGATACGGAGTGACGAATGGACGTTACCAAGGCCCTCGCGGACCTGAAGAAGGAACCGGGCTTCGCCGACCACGTCGGCATGGTGCTGGTGCACAACGGCGTGGTGCGCGGCTGGTCGCGCAAGGACAAGCACAACGTGGTCGCCATCAGGGTAACCCCCGACCGCCAGCGCATCAATGAAATATGCCGTGAACTGTCGGCGCGCCCCGGCATCTTCCGCATCCTTGCCGACGCCGTGGAGGGCGAACTGGCCCCCGGCGACGACGTGCTGTTCCTTGTCGTGGCGGGCGACATCCGCGAAAACGTCAAGGCCGTGTTCGCGGAACTGCTGGACCGCATCAAGGCCGAGGCGGTGACCAAGGAGGAAATCTTCGGCTGACGCCCTTGGGCGCGCGCCCCCGCCGCTGCCTGTTCCGCCCCGGTGGCAATGCCGCCGGGGCATTTTTTTCTCCTTCCGCCGAAACTACAGCAAGTTCCATTCCTTTTCGTGCCAGACTGGGCCGGACGGGGGCCGAACAGGGGCCGGACAGGGGCCTTTTTAAATACGCATGCGCCGCACATTTCTTGCCCGCATGCTCCGCGCCGGGCTTCTGGCCCTGCTCCTGCTGTGCCCGCCGCTGCTGGCGGACACGGGCGGTTCCGCCTGCCGGGCCGGGGAAATCTTCGGCGACGCGCGGGCCGTGGTGCTGCGCGTGCCCGACGGCGACACCCTGGTGGTGGACATCCCCGGCTACCCGCCCGTGGCGGGCCGGGCCATCAGCGTGCGCATCGCCGGGTGCGACACCCCGGAAAAACGCGACCCGCGCGCCGAACTGCGCGAACTTTCCCGCCGCGCCCGCGAACTGACCCTGCATATGGCCGCACCGGGCAGCACGGTGACCCTGCGCAACCTGCGCCGCGACAAGTACTTCCGCCTGCTGGCCGACGTGGAGGCCGACGGAGGCGACATCGCCACCGCGCTCATCCAGCGCGGGCTGGCCAAGCCCTACGCGGGCGGCCGCAAGGAGTGGTAGCCCTCTCCATCCACCCGCCCGCTTCCCTCTCCCATGGTTTCCGCGCGTCCGCGCAGGGTTCCCCCCTCCCTGCCGACGCGAAAGGCCCCGCCGAAGCGGGGCCTTTATCATCCATGATCCGGGAATCCGGCTGTTGGAGTTGCCATGTGCCGCGCCTGCGCATGGCGGCATTTCCGTTTCCCGGCTTTCGCGCAGGCTCAGCGGCTTTCCGAAAACGCGCAGGACGTGCGGCAAGGGCAAGGAAAACCGTTTTTTTGCGACGGGAGTGTACTCTTCCCGTACTCGACCGGAGCAAAAAAACGGTTTGACGCCGCCATTGCCCGCGTACTGCGCGTTTTCAACGCGCGCTAGAAGACCTTGAGGCCCTTGAGAAGAACCAACAAGACCAACACCGGGCTCACCCAGCGCACCACGGTGAGGAACGCGGAAATGATGGCCCCGTTGACCAGTTGCCCCCGGTTGGACAGTTCCGTCTTCACGTTGGCCGCGCCCCACACCCAGCCCGCGAACAGGCAGATGAAGATGCCGCCCACGGGCAGCAGCACGTTGGACGACAGGAAGTCGTACAGGTCGAACACGGTCATGCCGAAGAGCTTCACGTCGGCCATGGTGGACATGGACAGCGTGGCCGGAATGCCGATGATGGCCAGCGTCACCGAGGTGAGGATGGTGGCCCGCGTGCGCGGCATGCCGAACGATTCGGCCAGCCAGGCCACGGGCACTTCCAGCAGCGAGAGCATGGCGCCGGTGGCGGCGATGGCGGTGAGGCAGAAGAAGATGACCATGAACACCTGGCCGCCCGGCAGCGAGGTGAACACGGCGGGAATGGTCATGAACAGCAGGCTAGGCCCGGCGCTGGGCTCGAAGCCGAAGTTGAACACGGCGGGGAACACCGCCATGCCCGCCAGGATGGAGATGGTCAGGTCGCACAGCATGACGCGGGTGGCCGTCAGTGGAATGTCCTGGTCGTTGCGGAAGTAGCTGCCGTAGGTGGTCATGGTGCCCATGCCGATGGACAGCTTGAAGAAGGCGAGGCCCAGCGCCATCAGGATGACGCCGGGGGTGATCTTGGCGAAGTCCGGCGTGAACAGGAAGGCCAGGCCCTCGCCTGCCTTGGGCAGGGTGAGGCTGCGCGCGCACACCGCCACCAGCAGCAGGAGCAGCACGGGCATGAGCACCTTGGTGGTGCGCTCGATGCCCTGCGCCACCCCGGCGATGATGATGACGCTGATCAGCACCAGCACGCCCCACTGCCACAGCAGCGACTGCACCGGGTCGCCCACCAGCCCTTCGAAGGCCTTGGCGGCCACGGCCGGGTCGGTGGTGGCGATTTCGCCGGACAGGGCCTTGAAGATGTAGGCGAACACCCACCCGGCCACGTCGGTGTAGAAGCCCATGATCAGGAACGCCGCGATGACGCCCGAAAAACCCACCAGATGCCAGGGCTGGCCCTTGGGGGCAAGCTGGCGGAAGGTGCCCACCGCGTTGGCCCGGGCGCGGCGGCCGAGCATGATTTCGGATATCATCACCGGCAGGCCGACCAGCAAGGTGGCCAGCACGTACACCAGCAGGAACGACGCGCCGCCGTTCTGCCCGGTAAGGGCCGGGAACTTCCAGATGTTGCCGAGGCCCACGGCCGAGCCGAGGGTGGCCGCGAGCACGCCGAGGCGCGTCGCGAAGCCGTCGCGGGCGGTGGTGATCTGTTTCGCCATGTGCACTGTTTCCTTGCAATGTGAGCTCCGGGCGATCCGGGCACCCCTCATTAGACACATCCCCCTTCTTTATCAAGATATTTGTGTGGCCCGGACCGCCCGTGCGCACCCCGCGATCCGGCAGCGGCGCGCAACGGTGCGAAATGGCAGACCATACCAAAAAGAAGCGGCACTCGCATGCGCGAGCGCCGCCTGTGAACGGTGCAATCATGGTCGTACTTTTCAGTACCACGCTCCAGGAATTTCCGGCGGATGCACTGCCCGGCGGAACACCCGACCGACAGTTTCCGGGGCTACTCCGACTGCCCGTCGGGGCCGTCGTCGTTGCCCTCGGGCACGGGCAGCGCGCGGGCGCGGGCATCGGCGCGGATTTCCTCGCGCACGCCCTGCCAGTTCAGTTCGCCCCAGCCCAGCGAGGTGGTCCGGGCGGGGGTGACGGTCACCTCGGCCATGCCGTCCGGCCCGGCCACGCGCACGGTGACCGGGGTGCCCTCGCGCACCGCTTTCGGAGAGAACGAGGCCACGAAGGCCGCCGCGTCGCGCACCACCCCGGCGTCCCAGGCCCTGCCGTCGAACTGCCGCCCGATGGCCAGCGGGCCGGGAAAGCCCGCCACCTTGAAGTGCAGGTCCGACGGAAAGGCGAAGCGCACCAGCGCTTCGTTGTCGGCCTGGTGGCGGCCGATGGACAGCCAGTGCGGCCCGGCCCAGTATTGCCGCCCGATGTTGGCCAGCTTGAACTCGGCGGCCGTGGCGTGGGGGGCGTGGACCAGCACCGGCCAGTAGCGGCGGGCGTTTTCGCGCTCGGCCAGCTTGCAGCCCCCGGCGGGGGTGGGAATTTCGGTCAGGCCGTACTTTTCGGCCAGGGCCATCTGTTCCTTGCGGCCGCGCCCGAAGATGCCGTGCAGGCGGCTGCGGTCCACCAGGCCGGATTCCTCGGCCGGGGTGGGGTCCAGTTTCAGGGCGCACAGGGGGCGCAGCAGCAGTTCCTTGACCCCGGCGTCGCGCCGGATGACGTTCAGGGTGTCGCGGCGCTGCGACATGGGGCGCTGGCCCAGCACTTCTCCGGTGATGATGAACGAGGCCCCGTAGCGCTCCATCAGTTCGCGGGCGCGGGACACCAGAAGTATCTTGCAGTCCACGCAGGGGTTCAGCACCTTGCCGAAACCGTGCGCCGGGCGTTCGCGCAGCAGCGCGGCGAAGGCTTCGCCCACGTCCACGGCGGCGATGTCCAGGCCGTGCACGGCCTCCCAGTGCTTCACCTTGCCGGGCTTGCCGAAGAACGGCGAGACGAAGTGCAGGCACTTGACCGCAAGCCCCTGCTCCTCGATGACCTTCACCGCCAGAATCGAATCGAGACCGCCGGACAACAGGGCCACGGCGTCATAGCGTTTGCGTTCCATGGGGGGTGACATACGGCGCGGGGGGCGGGTTGGCAAGGGGCGCGGGCCGGAGCGCGGCCGGAAGCAGCGCCCCCATCCCCGCCGTCCGGAGCCGCGCGACCGGCGTTGCCCGCCGCCGCGCCTTCTGGTATTCCCCGTGAAGCCCATCGACGCCCGTTGACGCCCGCTTCGGCGGTCCAGACCTGTCGACGCCCGCAATCATCCCACCCCGGAGACCATACATGGCGAAGAAACCCGCGCTGACGCCGGAAGAGATGCGCCGCGAAGCCCTCGCGACGGCCCTCAGCACCATCGAGCGCAAGTACGGACAGGGCTCGGTCATGAAACTGTCCGACACCGCCCACGTGAACATTCCGGTGATTCCCACCGGCTCCATCGGGCTCGACCTCGCCCTGGGCGTGGGCGGCATCCCGCGCGGCCGCGTATCGGAAATCTACGGCCCGGAATCCTCGGGCAAGACCACGCTGGCCCTGCACATCATCGCCGAATGCCAGAAGATGGGCGGCACCGCCGCGTTCATCGACGCCGAACACGCGCTGGACACCAACTACGCCCGGCGCCTTGGCGTGAAGACCGACGAACTGCTCATCTCGCAGCCCGACTTCGGCGAGCAGGCGCTGGACATCGCCGACATGCTGGTGCGTTCCAGCGCCGTGGACATCGTGGTCATCGACTCGGTGGCCGCGCTGATCCCCCAGGCGGAACTGGAAGGCGTCATGGGCGAAATGCAGGTGGGCGGCCAGGCCCGCCTGATGTCGCACGCCCTGCGCAAGCTCACCGGCACCATCCACAAGTCGCGCACGGCGGTCATCTTCATCAACCAGATCCGCATGAAGATCGGCACCATGGGCTACGGCAACCCGGAAACCACCACCGGCGGCAACGCGCTGAAGTTCTACAGCTCGATCCGCATGGACATCCGCAAGATCCAGACCCTGAAGGACAAGGAAGAAGTCTACGGGTCGCGCACCAGGGTCAAGGTGGTGAAGAACAAGGTGGCCCCGCCCTTCCGCGAGGCGCTGTTCGACATCCTGTACGGCACGGGCATCTCGCGCACCGGCGAACTCATCGACCTCGGCTCTGACGTGGGCATCATCGAAAAGAGCGGCTCGTGGTTCGCCTTCGGCTCCGAGCGGCTCGGCCAGGGCAAGGAGAACGTCCGCGCCCTGCTGGAGGAGAACGAGGCCCTGCGCCAGAGCGTGGAGGCCAAGCTCATCGAGCACCTCGGCATGATGCCCGCCAAGGTGGTGGACCCGGACGACAGCGCCGGGGCCATGGACGACGACGAATTCTAGCCGCGCCCCGCGCATGCGACGCCATACGTTCCGTACAGGAGACACCCAGTGATAACCGCCAACGAAATCCGGCGCCGGTTCCTTGAATTCTTCCGGTCCCAGGGCCACGAGATCGTGCGCTCCTCTTCCCTCGTGCCCAAGGACGACCCCTCGCTGCTGTTCACCAACGCGGGGATGGTGCAGTTCAAGAAGATATTCCTGGGGCAGGAAAAGCGCGGCTACGTGCGGGCCACCACCTCGCAGAAGTGCCTGCGCGTGGGCGGCAAGCACAACGACCTCGAAAACGTGGGCCGCACCGCGCGCCACCACACCTTCTTCGAAATGCTGGGCAACTTCTCGTTCGGCGACTACTTCAAGGAAGACGCCATCAAGTTCGCCTGGAAGTTCCTGACCGAAGACCTCAAGCTGCCCAAGGAACGCCTGTACGCCACCGTGTTCCGCGACGACGACGAGGCGCGCGACCTGTGGCTTGCGCACACCGACATCCCGGCCGAACGCATCTACCGCATGGGCGAAAAGGACAACTTCTGGTCCATGGGCGATACCGGCCCCTGCGGCCCGTGCTCGGAAATCCTCATCGACCAGGGCGAGCACATGACCTGCGGGCCGGACTGCGGCATCGGCAAGTGCGACTGCGACCGGTACCTGGAAATCTGGAACCTGGTGTTCATGCAGTACGACCAGGCCGCCGACGGCACCCGCACCGCGCTGCCCAAGCCCTCCATCGACACGGGCATGGGGCTGGAGCGCATCGCCGCCGTGTGCCAGGGCGTGTACTCCAACTTCGATACCGACCTGTTCCAGGCCATCATCCAGTACACCTGCGAAATCGCCGGGGTGTCCTACCGCGCCAACGACGAAACCGACACCGCCCTGCGCGTCATCGCCGACCACAGCCGTTCGGTGGCGTTCATGATCACCGACGGCATCCTGCCCTCCAACGAGGGGCGCGGCTACGTGCTGCGCCGCCTGATCCGCCGCGCCTACCGCTTCGGGCGGCTCATCGGGCAGACCGGCACCTTCCTGCACAAGACCGCCCTGAAGGTGGTCGAGGTGATGGGCGACGACTACCCCGAACTGCGCGGCAACGCCGACTTCATGGCCCGCGTGGTGCGCGAGGAGGAAGAGCGCTTCAACCGCACCCTGGACAAGGGTCTGGCCCTGCTGGAAGAAGAACTGGAAAGCCTGCGCGGCGCGGGCAGCGCCCGCGTGGCGGGCGACGTGGCCTTCAGGCTGTACGACACCTACGGTTTTCCGCTGGATATCGTGAACGACATCGCGGAAAAGCGCGGCTTCACGGTGGACGAGGACGGCTTCCGCGCGCTGATGGCCGAGCAGAAGGAACGCGCCAAGGCCGCCTGGAAGGGGTCGGGCGAATCGGACATCGCCTCGCGCTTCCACGCTCTGCTCGAAGAAGGCTTGCGTTCCGAATTCATCGGCTACGAGCACCTTGCGGGCGACAGCCGCGTGGTGGCCCTGCTGGACGCCTCGGGCCTGCCCAGCGAGGGGTTGCCCAAGGGCGCCAAGGGCTACGTGGTGACCACCCGCACCCCGTTCTACGGCGCATCCGGTGGGCAAACGGGCGACCTCGGCTCCATCGCCTCGCCCTCGGGCAAGGCCCGCGTGCTGGACACCCTGAAGCCCTCGCCCGAACTCACGGTGCACCAGATCGAAACCGTGGACGGCGAACTGCTGCCCGACCAGGAAGTGCACCTGCAAGTGGAAGAGGACGAGCGCGTGGCCTCGGCCCGCAACCACACCTGTACCCACCTGCTGCACGCCGCCCTGCGCCGCGTGCTGGGCGACCACGTCAAGCAGGCCGGTTCGCTGGTGGCCCCGGACCGCCTGCGCTTCGACTTCACGCACATCGCCGCCATGACGCCGGAAGAAATCGCCGCCGTGGAGCGCGAGGTGAACCGGGTGATCCTGGCCGACCTGCCCCTGGAAACCGACCACATGGCCTACGACGCCGCGCTGAACCGGGGGGCCATGGCCCTGTTCGGCGAAAAGTACGGGGACGAGGTGCGCGTGGTGGCCATCGCCGACGAGTCGGTGGAACTGTGCGGCGGCACGCACCTGCGCGCCACCGGCCAGGCCGGGCTGTTCCTGATCCTGTCCGAGGGCGGCGTGGCCGCCGGGGTGCGCCGCATCGAGGCCATCACCGGCTGGAACGCCCTGCGCATGGTCATGGACCAGCGCGCCGAACTGAGCCAGGTGGCCGGGCTGCTGAAGGCCCGCCCCGGCGAGATCGTGCCCCGCGTGGAAGCCCTGCAAAAGGACGTGAAGGGCCTGCGCAAAGACCTGGAAAAGGCCAGCGCCCAGGCCACGTCCGGCCAGGGCCGCAACATCATGGACGAACTGGCCGAGATCAACGGCGTGAAGGTGCTGGCCGCCAGGGTGGACGTGCCCAACGTGAAGGCCCTGCGCGACCTGATGGACGACGTGCGCTCCAAGCTGCCCTCGGGCGTCGCCTGCCTGGCCGCCCCCGACGGCGACAAGGTGAGCCTGATCGTAGCCGTTTCCAAGGACCTGCACGACCGCTTCACCGCCCCGGCCCTGATCAAGGCCGTGGCGGCCGCCGTGGGCGGCTCCGGCGGCGGGCGGCCCGACATGGCCCAGGCCGGGGGCACCAACCCGGCGGGCATCGACGAGGCATTTGACATCCTGCGCAAGACCATCGCGCGCTAGTACCCGGCATCACTGGCGAAACACGACGCCCCCGCGTGCATGCACGCGGGGGCGTTCAGGTTGTTGACAAAGTCTGCTTTTGGACGCCTCCGGCGGCCAAGGGGCTACCGCCCCTTGGAACCCCGCATTTTGTATTCCCGTAATGCCACGGGAACACGAATAAAAATTTTGGGGGGAGCTTTAGCCGTTATGCGAGTCTTCGAGCATTTACGGATAAAGACAGCAGAGCGGGGGTGCGGGGGAGGAGACCCTTTTCACGCTTTGCGGACGCCATCCGTACGGCTCGGGGACTCGCCTACGGCTGCCGCAAAAGGGTCCCTCCCCCGCAAGAATTCGGGTTTGTCAGCAGCCTGGACGCCGCCGCGCCAGGCGCGGCAGCAGACCGGCCACGGCCTCGGCGTCGTGCCGCCCGGCCATGTCCACGGG
>JALHHV010000506.1 GCA_022837365.1 Desulfovibrio sp.
CTCTTTTAGCTTTTGTATAAACCAAACGGTTTAAAATATAATGTATTGAAAAAGAATTATATAGCAGTAATTCTACTATTAAAAATTTACGTATGAAAATTACAGCAACTATAGCCGCTACCAGTTTAATTTTAAAAATACCAGACAGCATGCTCATTTCAGGAATCGCCATACCTGCCCCGCCAATAATTAATGCGATGGCAGTTCCGACTCCCATTCCTTTTCCTATAAGGGATACAGCAATAGGAATAGCTGTTTCAGCTCTTATGTATAATGGAATTCCTACAATAGCAGCCACAGGAACTGCGAAAATATTATCAGGACCTGCAATCTTTATCAAAAAATCATCTGGCATGTAACCGTAAATTCCCGCACCAATAGCAACACCAATTAATAAATAAACCATCACGGGACGTAATGTATCCCATCCGGCTTTTAGGGATAATTTTATTTTGACTCCGATAGGTAACGACCTCCTGTCGGCTAAACCATCGTTCGTTTTCATACATCCTTTTACACGTACATTTTTTACGTACTTTTGAAATCCTGCTTTTTCAAGTAAAAACCCAAAAATAACAGACAAAATTAAACACAAAACAAAATAGAGAACAGCTGCTTTAACACCTACAAGAGTTGCCAGCATTCCAATAATAATTGGATTGAGTAAAGGCGATGCAATTAAAAATGACATTGAAGCGCCAAAAGGAACTTTTGCATTAATTAACCCAAGAGTCATGGGAATAGTCGAACATGCACAAAATGGGGTTAACGCACCAAGGCCTGCTGCTATGATATTTCCCCACAGACCTCTGCCAGTCAGATAAGTTTTCACCTTATCTTCTGGTATGTGCATCATAATAAATTCTACGATTGCTGTTATCCCAATAAAAAGGACAATTAATTCAATTGTAATAACAACAAAATACCGGATTGTTTCTAACAATGTGTTCATATGTGCTCAGATAAAAATTAATTACTTCGGGGAAGACGAAGTAAAATATCCTAAAGACACATATTTTATGAAAATCAGTACATTTTTTGAAGTGGAACACAGCTTTTTTTTACCGAACAGTGTAAAAGGGTTCCATTTTCAGAATATTTTATATCGCAACATTCTATAAACAAATTGTATAAGGCACTGTCCAGTATTTTGTGTAAATGACAATTGAGTTTTCATAATTACAACAGCACCCTGTCCTCAAAAATAGTAATAAACTGATTCAAAACAATA
>JALHHV010000056.1:0-8007 GCA_022837365.1 Desulfovibrio sp.
GTGCAACTGGTGGCCAGCACGCGGTGCCCGCTTTCCTTCAGGGTGCGCATCAGGCTTTGGGCGTCGGAATGGCGCACCGTTTCCACCCACTTGCGGGCGGATGCCGACGACTTGCGGCCCAGCACGGGAAAGGCGGTGTCCGTGTAGTACAGGTGCACCTGGGCCACGCCGAAGGCGTCGCAGCTGCGGTAGATGGCCGAAACGTTGTGCGGGTCGTGGATGTTGGCCAGCACAAGGGTCAGGTCCTTCTGCCGCCAGCCGAGGACGCGGCGGATGCGCTCCATGCGCCGGGGGGTTATCTGTCGTGCCATGCTTTCGCCGGTGTTTTCGTCGGGGTTGCGGTTGACGCCGTGGCGCGGGGCACCTGTGTACCCCCGTTCCGCCAAAATGTCACCTTCCCGCTTGACCAACCAAACCATATTGTTCCATAATCGGGGCGAAGCGTTGCTCGCATCGATGATGCCGTCACCGCACTGATCCGCGCGGGCAGGGCGATGCCCACCGCCGCAACCGCCACTGCAACGCCATCGCGTGACCGTGTTGTTGAAAAGATGGCGCACTCCCGTTACTACAGGCGCTGGCGCGGGGCCGCAGTCGTCTTCGCCGCGTGACGCGGACGCAGCATGGCCCGCCCGGATGCGCCCACCGGTACGAAAGCGGCGCGCCAGTTTCCCGAATCATCCCGGCCAGCGACAATCCTGTCGCCGTGCCCCGGCCGGACGGACTCCATACCACGAGACGCCAAGGAGGCTCCCCAGTGAAGACCCAGATCCAGAAGGCTGCCATGGCCCTCGCGGCCGTCGGCGCCGCCATGCTCCCGGGCATGGCGTTCGCCGCCGGCGCGGATGCGCCGCATCTCGACGGCGCGCTGCTCGGCGGCCTGTGGGCGGCGCCGTTTGCCTGCATGCTGCTGTCCATCGCCATTTTTCCGCTGGTGGCGCCGCACTTCTGGCACCATCACTTCGGCAAGGTCTCCGCGTTCTGGGGCCTGGCCTTCCTTGTGCCCTTCGCCGCCAAGTTCGGCGCCTCGCTGGCCGCGTACGAAGTGCTGCACACCCTGCTCTTGGAGTACATCCCGTTCATCATCCTGCTGCTGGCCCTGTTCACCGTGGCCGGCGGCGTGCGCCTGACCGGCTCGCTGGTGGGCACGCCCGCGGTCAACACCATGCTGCTGGCCATCGGCACGCTGCTGGCAAGCTGGATGGGCACCACCGGCGCGGCCATGCTGCTGATCCGCCCGCTGCTGCGCGCCAACGCCCACCGCAAGTACAAGGTGCATTCGGTGGTGTTCTTCATCTTTCTGGTGGCCAACATCGGCGGCTCGCTGACGCCGCTGGGCGACCCGCCGCTGTTCCTCGGCTTCCTCAAGGGCGTCTCGTTCTTCTGGACCACCATCCACATGTTCCTCCCCATGCTGCTGGTTTCCGTGCTGCTGCTGGCCGTGTTCTTCGCGCTGGACACCGTGCTGTTCGGCAAGGAAGGCCGCCCCGCGCCGCCCCGGCAGGACACCGGTGAAAAGCTGGGCCTGGAAGGCGGCGTGAACCTGCTGCTGCTGGGCGGCGTGGTGGGCGCGGTGCTCATGAGCGGCTTCTGGAAGCCGGGCGTGGAGTTCAACGTGTACCACGTGCCGGTGGAACTGCAGAACATCGCGCGCGACGTCATCCTGCTGGCCATCGCCGGGCTGTCGCTGAAGCTCACCGACCCCGAATCGCGCGTGAAGAACGACTTCTCGTGGTTTCCCATCATCGAGGTGGCCAAGCTGTTCGCGGGCATCTTCATCAGCATGATCCCGGCCATCGCCATCCTGAAGGCGGGCGAGAACGGCGCGCTGCGCTCGGTGATCCAGATGGTGACCCACGACGGCCAGCCGGTGGACGTCATGTACTTCTGGCTGACCGGCCTGCTGTCCAGCTTCCTGGACAACGCGCCCACCTACCTGGTGTTCTTCAACACCGCCGGGGGCGACGCCATGCACCTGATGCACGACATGACCAACACCCTGCTGGCCATCTCGGCCGGCGCCGTGTTCATGGGGGCCAACACCTACATCGGCAACGCCCCCAACTTCATGGTGCGCTCCATCGCCGAGGAGCAGGGCGTGAAGATGCCCAGCTTCTTCGGCTACATGGCCTGGTCGTTCGGGATACTGGTGCCCCTGTTCGGACTGGTGACGCTGGCCTTCTTCATGTAGCGCCGCGCACTGCGGCGACGCAATGCGCCGCCCCCGCACGCCATGCGCGTGCGGGGGCGGTTTTCCTTTCGGCGTCGTGGCCGGTGACGGCATGCCGTCACCGGCACGCCTCGCGGAATCGTGGCACGTTGACGCTCCATGTGCCATCTGCTACCCCTTTCGGCACGCCCGTGACGCCGGATTTTCCGCGCGCCGCGACGGGCGCGCAGACAGCGCGAGGCATGCATGCACATTTCGGAAGGGGTGCTTTCCCCGGCCGTGCTCGGCGCGGGCGCGGCGCTGGCCGCCCTTGGCGTCGCCACGGGCCTGAAGCGCCTGGACTACGATCGCCTGATGACCGTGGCCATCCTGTCCTCCGCCTTTTTCGTGGCCTCGCTGATCCACGTGCCCATCGGTCCCGCCAGCGCCCACCTGGTGCTCAACGGACTGCTGGGCGTCATGCTGGGCTGGGCCGCCGTTCCCGCCATCTTCGTGGCCCTGGCGTTGCAGGCCCTGCTGTTCCAGTTCGGCGGGCTCACCGTGCTGGGGGTGAACACCTTCACCATGGCCCTGCCGCCGGTGCTGTGCTTCTACGCCTTCCGGCCCATGCTGTCCGGCCCGTCCCGCCTGCGCGGGGGCGCGGCCTTCGCCTGCGGCTTCCTGTCCGTGGGCGCATCCGCCCTGCTCACCGCCGCGGCGCTGGCCCTGTCCGGCGAGGAATTTTCCGCAGCCGCGCGGGCGCTGCTGCTGGCGCACGTTCCGGTCATGTTCGCGGAAGGAGTGGTGACGGCGCTGGTGGTGTCGTTCATCGCGCGGGTGCGGCCCGAAATGCTGGCCTTCACCTCCACGGCCCACGGCTAGCGGCTCCCCCGTGCTGGACGAACCCTTCAGCCGGGGCGCCTCGCGCCTGCACCTGGCGGACCCGCGCTGCAAGCTGGTGGCCGCGCTGGCCTTCGCCGTGTGCGCGGCCCTGCTGCGCTCGCCCGGCCCGGCCGCCCTGGCCCTGCTGACGGGCGCGGCACTGTGCCTGTGGGCCCGCCTGCCCCTGCCCCGCCTGCTGCGCAGGCTGGCCGCCGTGAACGTGTTCGTGGCCTTCCTGTGGCTGTTCCTGCCCTTTTCCCTGCCCGGCGCGCCGCTGCTGCGCATCGGCCCCTTCCCCGGCCTGCCGGACTGGCTGGCCCCGAACTGGCTGTCTCTGACCGCCACCGACGCGGGCGTGGCCCAGGCCCTGCTGGTCACCCTGAAGTCCAACGCCATCGTGCTGGCCTTCATCGCGTTGGCGGGCACGTCGGACATCACCGCCGTGGGCCATGCCGTGGCGAGGCTGGGCCTGCCGGACAAGCTGGCCCTGCTGCTGCTGTTCACCTGGCGGCAGTTGCACGTGGTGGCCCAGGAATACCACCGCCTGCGCACCGCCGCCAAGGTGCGCGGCTTCACCCCCGGCACCGACCTGCACACCTACCGGACCTACGCGAACATGGCGGGCATGGTGCTGGTGCGCAGCTTCGACCGGGCCGAGCGCGTGGGCCAGGCCATGCGCCTGCGCGGCTTCGCCGGGCGTTTCCACATGCTGGCCGAGCCCGCCGGACGCCCCGGCGACCGGCTGCTGGCCGCCGTCATCATCCTGTGCGCGGCCGCCCTGCTGGCCGCCGACATCCTGCAACCCCTCGCCGGACTGCCATGAGCACCGCAACCACGCCCCCGAACAGCGGACAGCCCCACAACTGTGCGCATGCCCATGCGCATGATCATGCGCACGGGCACGGCCATCCGCATCCCCATCCGCACAGCCATTCCGATGACGACGCCACCCCGCCGCTGGCGGCCGTGCAGGACATCCACTTCACCTATTCCGGCAGCGCGGAACCGGTGCTGCGCGGCGCCTCGCTGGCCCTGCGGCCGGGGCGGCGCATCGGCCTGCTGGGGCACAACGGCAGCGGCAAGTCCACCCTGCTGCACCTGCTCATGGGCCTGTTGCGGCCACAGTCCGGCCGGGTGCTGCACCGGGGCGTGCCCCTGGTTTCCGAGACCCGCAAGACCCGCGAGGCGGACTTCGTGCCGCTGCGCCGCGAGGTGGGCTTTCTGTTCCAGAATTCCGACGACCAGTTGTTCTGCCCCACCGTGCTCGAAGACGTGGCCTTCGGCCCGCTGAACCACGGTGCCTCCCCGGCCGAGGCCCGCGCCGTGGCCGAGGCGACCCTGGAGCGGCTCGGCTTCGCCGGGTTCGGCAGCCGGGTCACCCACCGCCTGTCCGGCGGCGAAAAGAAGATGATCGCCCTGGCGGCCGTGCTGGCCATGCAGCCGCAGGCCCTGCTGCTGGACGAGCCCACCAACGACCTGGACCCGCACACCCGCGACCGGCTCATCGCCATCCTGGCCGCGCACAGCCCCACCCACCTGATCATCTCGCACGACTGGGACTTTCTGGCCCACACCTGCGACAGCTTTCTCACCGTGCAGGACGGCGCCGTGCGCACCGCCACCCATACCCCCCACACCCATGTGCACACCCACACCGGCGGCGACGTGCACCACCATCACGGGTAGAAGAAAAAAACGAATGCGGGGGAGAGGAAGGAAACTTTTGCGGCAGCCGTTAGGCGAGCCTGCGAGCCTTACGGATGGCGACCGCAGCGCGCAAAAGTTTCCTTCCTCTCCCCCGCACCCCCTCTCCATCCTTCCAAACTTTTCAATAGGGGCGTCAGCGATCGGCCAAGACGCTCCTCTCATCCCAACGACTCCTCCCCCAATGAAAAACGTTTTGGGGAAGAGGGGATGGGGGTCCGGGGGAAGGGGAGAAGCCCCTTTTGGAAAAGGGGCTTCTCCCCTTCCCCCGTTTACTCCGAACGCCTACCCGAACAGTTTCGCGCGCACGTCCTGCCACACGGTGTCGGGGGTGATGTCGCGCATGCAGCGGTGGTGGCCCAGGGGGCACTGCTGGGGTCCGTGCAGGCCGCAGGGGCGGCAGTCCAGGCCGGTTTCGAGCACGGTGGCCCTGGGGCCGCGCGGATAGAAGCCGTGGCGGCGCACGGTGGGGCCGAAGATGGCGGTGACGGGGGTGCGCTGGGCCCAGGCGATGTGCATGGGACCGGAATCGTTGGTGAGGTAGCAGTCAAGGATGGCGAGGTACGCGGCAAGGTCCACGAGCGAGAGCGCGCCGGACAGGTCGATGAGCGCAGGGCTGCCGAGGGTGCCGGAGCGTTCGGCCACTTCGCGCGCCACCTCTTCCTCGCCGGGCCCGGCGAACAGCACGACGCGCGCGCCATGGGCGGCGGCGCGGCGGACGACCTCCGCGAAATATTCGGCGGGCCAGCGCTTGGTGGCCCAGACCGAACCGGGATGCACGCCGAACAGCGGCGCGCCGCCGCCCGTGTGCTCCGCGCGGAAGGCGGCGGCCCGTTCGCGGGCGGGTTCGGGCAGCACCAGTTCCGGCCAGTCCAGAACCTGCCTGAGATTCAGGGGCCGCACCAGTTGCAGCAGCCGTTCGATCTCGTCCAGTTGGTCGAAGCGGCGCGGAACGGTGTGGGTGTAGAACCACGAATTGAACCACGGCCGGTCGTAGCCGATGCGCACCTTGGCGCTGGTCCAGCGGGCGATGCACGCGCTGCGCAGGCTGGTGTGGGCGGAAATCCACAGTGAATGGTTCTCGCGCGCCAGTTGCCGCCCCACGCGGGCGGCGGCCATGACGCCGCTTTCGCCGCCGCGCTTGTCGAACTCGTGCACGCCGGAAAGCTCGGGCTGCGCGGCGAACAGCCCGCCCACGCCGCGCCGCACCCAGAAGTGCAGTTCGGCATCGGGGTAGTTGGCGCGCAGGGTGCGCAGAAGCGGCAGCGTAAGCACCGCGTCGCCCAGGAAGGCGGTGTTCCAGACGCCGATGCGGCTCATGACGGTTCGCTCCGCAAAAGGTCCGTGGGAAGGGGGGCGCAGGGGGATGACCCCGGCGTGCCCGATGCGCCCGATGCGCCCGATGAGCCCGATGAGTTTGACACGCCCCGCTCCCGCGCGGTGGCCCGGCCCACCAGCCACGCGGCTGCCGCGGCAAGGTCGCGCGCCACCGCGTGCGGCCAGTCCGGCCGCGCGGCAAGGTCGGCGGGGTCGGGCTCGCGCACGGGGGCGTCGCCTTCGGGCACGGGCACGCCCAGGGTGCGCGCGGCGGCCTGCCCCTTGCCAGTCAGCACCAGCACCACCAGTCCCAGGCCCGCGTCCCGGCCGAAGGCCACGTCCTCGGGCTTGTCGCCCACCATGGCGGTGGCGGCGGCGCACAGGCCGTGCCGGTCGCGCAGGGCCAGCCACATGCCCGGCGCGGGCTTGCGGCAGGCGCAGCCGTCGTCCGGGCCGTGCGGGCAGAAGGCCGTGCCGGTCAACGTCACGCCGTATTCCCCCAGCAATTCGCCGAGGCGGTCGTTGCAGGCGTGCAGGTCGGCCTCGGTGAAGTAGCCCCGTCCGATGCCCGACTGGTTGGTGACGAGGAACAGCCGCGCCCCGGCGGCGGCCAGGGCGGCAAGGCCCTGCCCGGCGCCCGGCAGCAGCGTGACGCCTTCGGGGTCGGCCAGGTAGTGGCGGTCCTCGATGACGGTGCCGTCGCGGTCAAGCAATACGGCGGTGAGGAATGTGGTGTTCGGTGCCGGGTTCATGGTGGGGCAACTTGTGGCACGGCGGGCCGCTTTTTTCAAGGCGGCGGCCCAGGAGGCAGCGCGCCCCACGCCACCGAAGACGGCATCCGGGCCATCGTCAGCCTGCCGCGCCGGGCCGGGCGCGTCCAGCCGTACGGGGAACGTTCCCTCCGCAACATCCTGTCGCTGGACCGGAAGCGGGTGGACGATTTGCAATTTGCAGGAACCGGCCCGGCGCCGCCACGCAGAGTTGGCACAAAAATAACTAATGATTACTGTTAGTATTTTTAAAGATGAGCGATCCGTTGTCGTTACGGCTTGTTACCTGAGGCGATCTTCCGTTGTGAAAGCCTTTGCACGGGCACTACCCCCTTGCCACGACGGCGGAAACGCCGTATGCCAGACGCAGCCGCATGCGACGTTTCCGTAGGATGACGGGACGTTTCCGGCGGCAGCGCATCCGATGTAACCCGGCGCCGCCACACGGCGCCGTGAGACGATACACAGTTCGCGGCCGGTCACGCACCGGCGATCATGCGGGCGGCCACGCCAGCGGCCCGCGCGGCGCCACCGGCGCCTGCACCACGAACGCGCCCCGCGCGGCCGAAGGGACGGCCCTTCCGGCAACGGCACGGGTGGGCATCGCCCCCCGGCCTTCGCGCGATGCGGCGGCGCACTTCCCCCCCCTTTCCGGATCGCACCGGATCGCCAACCCACCGGAATCGGGCAGGGAAGCCATAAGGACCACACATGTCGAAGAAGAACGGCAAAAGCCTGTACCTCGTGGCCCTCGCCCTGTTCCTGGGCGGGGTGGGCTATCTGGTGTTCTCGGGCTTTTCCCAGAACAGCGTGTACTTCCTGAACGTTTCGGAAGCCCTCGCCATGCCCTCGGACAAGTTGCAGTCCATCCGCCTGTTCGGCACCGTGGCCCCCGAGGGCATCGCCAGGCTGGACGACGGGCCGGGTGTGCGCTTCCAGCTCGAAGACAAGGACAATCCGGGGCAGACCGTGCGGGTGATGTACCGCGGGGCCGTGCCCGATACCTTCAAGGAAGGCGTCGAGGTCATCGTGGAAGGCGGCATGCCCCAGGGCGGGGCCGCAAACGAGTTCCGCGCCAAGACGCTGATGACCAAGTGTCCCTCGAAATACGAAAAAGAAAACCGTAAGGGATGATGCCCGGCGGGTTACGCGGCGTGGGCCGGCCAGCCTTCCGAACCGGCACGC
>JALHHV010000056.1:8012-14228 GCA_022837365.1 Desulfovibrio sp.
CCCATGTGCCGCATCCGCGCATCCCTCACATATCGGCAGGAGACTTCATGCACCTTTCCGCCTACTTGCTGCTTGTCGCGTCGCTGCTTTTCGCCCTCTTCTTCGCCGGGGCGGCAGCCGCGCAGCTGTGGCAGGGGCGCTCCACGGTCCTGCCGTGGATCGAAAAGGCGCACCTGATGCTGACCGGGTTCATGACCCTGTCATCCGTGGTGCTGCTGTACGCCCTTGTCAACTTCGACTTCTCGCTCGTCTACGTCGCCAGCTACACCGACCGCGCACTGCCGCTGTTCTACCGCATGACGGCCTTCTGGGCCGGACAGGCCGGGTCCATGCTGTTCTGGGCATGGTCCGTGGCCCTGTTCGGGGTCATCTTCGCCCTCACCGGCGACTACCGCGCCCTCAGCCCCCAGACCAAGCTGTGGTTCTGGCTGTTCTTTCTGGCCGTCATGGCCTTCTTCCTGCTCATCCTCACCGCGTGGAGCAACCCGTTCCTCACCGCGTCCCCGGCCCCGGCCGACGGCAACGGCCTGAACCCGCTGCTCCAGAACCCCGGCATGATCTTCCACCCGCCGCTGCTGTTCCTGGGGTACGGCGGCTTCGCCATTCCCGGCTGTCTCGCCCTGGGCCAGGCCATGAGCAACGGCTACGGCCGCGAGGGCGCCTGGGCGGGCATCGCCCGGCCGTTCACCCTTACCGCGTGGCTGTTCCTGACCGCGGGCATCGTGCTGGGCGGCTGGTGGTCGTACATGGAACTGGGCTGGGGCGGCTACTGGGCGTGGGACCCGGTGGAAAACGCCTCGCTCATCCCGTGGCTGGTCTCCACCGCGTTCCTGCACACCTCGGTCATCGAGTCGCGGCGCGGCAAGCTGCACCGCGTGAACATCCTGCTCATGGCGCTGACCACCATCTCGGCCTTCTTCGCCACCTACCTGGTCCGCAGCGGGGTGGTGGATTCGCTGCACGCCTTCGGCGACGGCGGGGTGGGCAGGCCGCTGCTGATCTTCATCCTGGCCTCCATCGCACTCACCGTGGCAGTGACGCTGATCTGGCGCAAGGACGACGCAAAGCCCCTTTCCGGCATCGACAGCCGCGAAGGCTTCCTGGTGCTGGTGGCCTGGGTGCTGCTGGCCCTGTCCGCCATCATCCTGGTGGCCACCATGTGGCCCGTGTTCAGCAAGTTCTGGGTCGAAAAGCCCATGGGGCTCGAACCCGCCTTCTACAACCGGGTGTGCCTGCCGCTGTTCGCGGGCATCGCCGTGCTGCTGTCCGTGTGTCCGTGGCTGGGCTGGAAGGGCGGCGTGCGCAGCATGCCGAAGCTGCTGGCCGTGCTTGGGGTGATGGCCGCCGTCACCGTCATGACCTGGTACGCCTACCGCATGCCCATGGCCGCCCTGGGCGCGGGCGCGGGCGCGGCCTGCGTGGCGGGCATCGTCATCCTGCTGACCACCGAAGCCCACGTGCGACGCAACAACGCCTCGCTGGCCGCCCACGGCGTGCACCTGGGCCTGGCCCTGATGGTGCTCGGCATCGCCTTTTCCGGCCCGTACAAGGTCGAGCAGGAAGTGGAGATTCCCCGCGACGCCACGGTGAAGCTGGGCAAGTACGACCTGCGCTACGTGAACCTGTACGAGGGCGAAGGCCCCGGCTACATCTTCATCGAGGCCGAACTGAACGTCACCCGCGAGGGCGCGCCCGTGGGCGTGCTGTCGCCCCAGCGCCGCCTGTACGCCAAGTTCGACCGCCAGGCATTCGCCGAGGCGGCCACCATCTTCGGCCTTGGCGACGAACTGTACGCCACCCTGCTGGGGGTCGACGCCTCCGGCGCGGCCACGCTTAAGGTCAGCGTGAACCCGCTGGTGAACTGGGTGTGGATCGGCGGCACGCTGATGTGCGTCGCCCCCTTCCTTGGGCTGCGGGGGCTGCGCCGCCCGGCATCGTCACGCGACGAGGACGGCGACGCCGGAGACGGGCGGGAGGCATGATGCTGCTGCGGCTGACCAAGGTCGCCAAGTTCTACGGCAACCGGCTGGTGATCAAGGACGTCTCGTTCGAGGCGGCCCCCGGCACGGTGACGCTGCTGGCCGGTCCCAACGGGGCGGGCAAGTCCACGCTGCTCAAGCTCATGGCCGGACTGTCCCGGCCCAGCGCGGGCAGCGTGGAGCGCGGCGTGGCCGAGGATTCCCTTGGCTATCTTGGGCACCAGACGTTCATCTATCCCGAACTCACCGCCTTCGAAAACCTGGCCTTCTGGGCGCGCCTGCACGGCCTTGCGCCGGAACGGTGCACCGAAGAAGCCCTGCTGGCCGCCCTGGACCGCATGGAACTGAAGCGCTTCGCCTTCGAACGGGCGGGCGGCTTTTCGCGCGGCATGGCCCAGCGGCTGAACCTTGCACGGGTGCTGCTGCTGTCGCCGTCGCTGCTGCTGCTGGATGAACCGGGCACCGGGCTCGACACCCGGTCCATGGCCATCCTGCACCGCGAAATCGCCGCCGCGCGCGACCGGGGCGCGGGCATCGTCTGGATCAGCCATTCCGTGGCCGAGGACCTTGTCCGGGCCGACCACGTGCTGGCCATCGCCGAAAAGCGCGTGGCCTACAGCGGCCCGGCCGCCGGGTACGTTCCGGAGGCCGTGGCATGCTGAGCGCGGCCCTCGCCATCGCATCCAAGGATCTGCGCCTGCTGCTTTCGCGCGGCACCGGCCTGGTCCAGGCCCTGCTGCTGGGGCTGTTGCTGATCTTCGTGTTCAGCCTGTCGCAGCGGGTGGGCGAAGTGATGGGACCGCAGGGGGCCGCCGCCATCTTCTGGCTGGCGTCCGCCTTCTGCCAGGTGCTCATCTTCAACACCCTGTTCTCCATCGAAGAGGCCAACGGCGCGCGCTTCGGCCTGCTGCTGGCCCCGGTGCCGGTGCAGGCCGTGTGGCTGGGCAAGGGCATTGCCGGGTTCGCCCTGCTGCTCTGCGCCCAGGCCGTGTTCCTGCCCGCCGCCGTGGTGTTCCTGGGCCAGACCGTGTCGCCCCTGTGGCACGTGGGACTGGCCACCGTGCTGCTGGCGGACGTGGGCATCGTAGCCCTGGGCGCGCTGCTGGGCGCGCTGTCGCAGGGCCAGGCCGCCCGCGAATCGCTGCTCAGCATCGTGCTGTTTCCGCTGCTGGTCCCGGTGCTGCTCGCGGGCATCCGGGTGGGCGCCGCCGCCTTCGCCGACGATATCCCCGAAGGGGTGGACTCGTGGCTGGGGCTGGTGGCCGCCTTCGACGCCCTGTTCCTTGGCGCGGGCATCGTGCTCTTCCCCTTCGTGTACGGCGGGGAAGAATAATACGCAGATCAGGGGGCTCTGCCCCCTGCCCCCCGCAAGAGCGGCAGCCGTTACGCGAGCGCGAAGCGCGAGTGTTACGGATGGCGACCGCAACGCGCGGCCGCGCCCCCTTGACCCCTTTTTCGGAACCGCCCCGCTTCGCGGTCCGGTTCCGGATAAGCGCTGAACTGTGAGCATCCCCCTATCAAAAAGTTTGGGGGGATGGGGGTCCGGGGGAAGGAGACCCTTTCCAAAGGGTCCCTTCCCCCGGAAAAGAAATACAACGCCGCCCAGGCGGCAGCGAGGCACCCATGCGAACGAACCGGCTTTCCCCCGTGATGCCCCTTGTCGGGCTTGTCGCGGGCCTGGCCCTCGCGCTCTGCCAATACATGATCTTCGTGTACGCCCCCGTGGAGCAGACCATGGGCATCGTGCAGAAGATCTTCTACTTCCACATGCCGCTGGCGTGGTGGTCGCTGATCAGCTTCTTCACCGTGTTCGCGGCCAGCATCGCCTTTCTGCGCACCCGCAACTGGAAGTGGGACGCGCTGTCCGGCGCCGCCGCCGAGGTGGGCGTGCTGTTCAGCGGCCTGGCCCTCGTCACCGGCTCCATCTGGGGCCGCCATTCCTGGGGCGTGTGGTGGACGTGGGACCCGCGCCTGACCACCACCCTGGTCATGTGGTTCGTGTACGCGGGCTACCTTGTGCTGCGCACCCTCGACCTGCCGCGCGAGCGGTTGGGCACCGTCTCCGCCGTGGTGGGCATCGTGGCCTTCCTCGACGTGCCACTGGTGTTCCTGTCCGCCCGGCTGTGGCGCTCCATCCACCCCGCCGTGTTCGCATCCAGGGGCGGCGGGCTGGAGCCGGAAATGAAGACCACCGTCATCGCCTGCATCGTCGCCTTCGGCTTCCTGTGGGCGGCGCTGACGTGGCTGCGCGCGGCGCAGCGGCGCATGGCGGCGCGCATCGACGTGCTTGCGACGGAAACCACCATCTAGCTTCCCAAGAGGCAGGAGGTTCGAAAAATATGGAAAGCACTCAATGGTTGCTGGTCGCCAACGCGGCCGTGTGGCTGGGCATCGGCGCCTACCTGTTCCTGCTGGCCCGCTCGCAGCAGACCCTTGACCGGCGCATCCGCCACATGGAGATGCTTGGCGATGACAAATAGCACCCTGACCGTGAATCCGCTGGACGGCGGCCGCAAGCTGGTGCTGCTGGCCGTGTGCGTGGGCCTTGCCGCCATGCTGGGCGCCTCGTTCCTGTACCGCCTGTCCAACCCTTCGCTGGTGCAGCAGGGCCGCGGCCCCGCCGCGCAGGAGGAAGGGGAGCACGCGGGCGAAATGGAAATGGTTTCCGCGCTGATGCAGAAGGTGCAGCAGAACCCCACCGACGCGGGCGCGCTGTTCGCCCTCGGCCAGCACTTCCTGGACCACGCCGACTGGGCCCGCGCCGAAAGTTTCCTGGCCCGCGCCGTGGTGGCCGCCCCGGCCGACCCGCAGCCGCTGTACATGCTGGGCATCGCCCAGTACCAGCAGCAGTCCTTCGACAAGGCGGCGGAAACCTTCGAGCGGCTCATCGAGATCGATCCCCAGCCCGCCGCGCGCTACAACCTGGGCATCCTGTACCGCCACTACCTGAAGGCCGAAGACAAGGGCAACGCCCACCTCAAGGCCGTGCTGGACGACCCCAAGGCCCCCGAGGACCTCAAGGCGCAGGCCCGGCAGGAACTGGAGTCGGCCACGCACGGGGACGCCCGGAAGGCCCCCGAAACGAAGCAGCAGGACAACAAGCAGTAGCGGGCGGCAGCCCCGCCGCATGATGCACACACCGGAAGGGGCGGACCACCGCCCCTTTCGCGCATGCAAGGGACGGCTTTACCCCATGGCGGGCGGCGGATGAAAAATGCGCAGGGGTTGCACCCGCCGCCGGAGCGCGGCGGCCTTCACCGGCCGCTCCTCCAGGCTTCATGCGGCTGGTTGACGAACCAATCCGAATCTTGACAATCCGCCGCCTCGCTCTGTATGATGGTTGATTAAATTTTGACATATTTGTCAAACCTGCCCAACCCAACGGCCCGCCCTTCGTTCGGAGGCAGACGGGGAAAAGGGTCCGGCGCCGCGCGGCCCGGACGCTCCAACAATCCGCCCGGAGAGAGATCATGAGCAAGATCGTGTGCAAGGCATTGACGTTCGACGACGTCCTGCTGCAGCCCGGCTATTCCGAAGTCACCCCCGACCTCGTGGACGTCTCCACCTGGCTCACCCCCGAAATCCGCCTCAACATTCCCCTGCTCAGCGCCGCCATGGACACCGTGACCGACTCCGGCATGGCCATCTCCATGGCCCGCAACGGCGGCGTGGGCGTCATCCACAAGAACATGCCCGTGGACCGCCAGCGCATCGAGGTCGAAAAGGTCAAGAAGTCCGAAAGCGGCATGATCATCGACCCCGTGACCATCGATCCCGACTATTCCGTGCGCCAGGCCCTGGAACTGATGGCCGAATACCGCGTCTCCGGCCTGCCCGTGGTGCGCGGGGCGGAACTGGTGGGCATCCTGACCAACCGCGACGTGCGCTTCGTCAAGGACCTGGAAGGCACCCAGGTGCGCGAGGTGATGACCGGCAGGAACCTGGTCACCGTGCCCGTGGGCACCACCCTGGACGAGGCCAAGGACCTGCTGCACGCGCACCGCATCGAAAAGCTGCTGGTGGTGGACGAGGGCAACCGCCTGAAGGGCCTCATCACCATGAAGGACATCGACAAGGTCCAGAAATACCCGTTCTCGTGCAAGGACGACAACGGCCGCCTGCGCGTGGGCGCCGCCCTCGGCATCGGCAACGACTGCGAGGAGCGCGCGGGCGCCCTGCTGGGCGCGGGCGTGGACTTCCTGGTGCTGGATTCCGCCCACGGCCACTCGCGCAACGT
>JALHHV010000507.1 GCA_022837365.1 Desulfovibrio sp.
GCCACCGGCGCCTACCGGGCCCAGCCCGGCCAGCTCATCGTCTACTCGGCCGACGCCAATGACTCCCTGGCGGGGAGCCGCATCGACGGCCCGCTCCGCAAGGAGGTCGAGTCCGCCGTCGGAGCTGCTGGCGCCGTCGGCGGGATCGGCGAGGTCACTCTCGGTGCGCGCGTGCAGGGCGGTGACGAGCGAGCGATCGAGGCCGTCACGCTCCGCGGCTACGAACTCGCGCCCGCCGGCCTGCCGGACGAGGCGCCGGCACCCGGGCAGGTGTGGGCGGACCCCGACCTCGCCGAGACGTACGAGGCGGGCCAGGTGCTCCTCCTGGGACCGGGGCGCACCGAGGTCACCATCGCCGGCTTCCTCGAGGAGTCGGAGACGCCCTCGCTGGGCGGGCTGTGGGGCTCGCTCGAGACGTGGCGGACCGTGCTCGCGGACTCCCGCCCCGGCTCCGCGATGGGCGAGGAGACGGTGCAGGGCCTCGTCGTCGTGCTCGACGACGGCGCCACCGCCACCGACGTCGCTGCGGCCGTCGAAGACGCGACCGGCACGACGCGGACGCTCACCATCGACGACGCGGTCAACGCCATTCCCGGCGTCTCGGCCCAGCAGTCGACGTTCGGCCAGATCATCGGCGTGACGCTCGCCATTGCGCTCGTCGTGGTCGCGCTGTTCTTCGCGCTGCTCACGGTGGAGCGCCTGAGTCTCTACGCGGTCCTGAAGGCGATCGGCGCGAAGTCCAGGACCATCTTCAGCGGCGTCGTCGCGCAGGCGCTGGTGGTCACCCTCATCGCCGCCCTGGTGGGAGTCGCCCTGACCCTCGCCGCAGGTGCGTTCATTCCGCCCGGGTCGCTGCCGTTCGCGGTGGAGCCGGCGCGGCTGCTCACGTCCGTTGGATTGATGGCGTTCGCCGCGATGGTCGGCAGCGCATTCTCGTTGCGTCGGGTCCTGAGGATCGACCCGGCCGAAGCTATTGGAGGGAACTGATGAAGGCTGGGTACGCCCTGGAGATGACGGGCATCCGCAAGGTCTACCCCATGGCGGACCAGGAGGTGGTGGCGCTCGACGGCATCGACATGAACGTCGCCGAGGACGAGATCGTCGCCCTCATCGGCCCCTCGGGCTCCGGGAAGACGACGTTGTGCACCATCGCCGGCGGAATCCTCTCGCCGACGGCGGGACGCGTCCTCGTGGGCGGGGAGGACATCACCGACTACTCCCCGAAGCCCCGAAGAAGCTGACCGAGTTCCGCCGCACCCGCGTGGGCTTCGTGTTCCAGGCGGTGAACCTGGTGCCGTTCCTGACGGCGCGGGAGAACCTGCTCGTGGTGGATGAGCTGGGGCCCACCGGGCGTTCCCGCTCGGATGCCCGCAAGCGAGCCGACCAGCTGCTGAAGGAGCTGGGGCTCGAGGGACGGGCGAACAACCTGCCCAGCCAGCTCTCCGGCGGCCAGAAGCAGCGCGTGGCCATCGGCCGGGCCCTGATGAACTCGCCGGAGCTGGTGATGTTCGACGAGCCGACCTCCGCGCTGGACTCCAAGCTGGGCGACCAGGTGGTGCACCTCATCCGGGACGAGATGAAGCAGCGGGGTACCTCCGCGATCATCGTCACCCACGACGAACGCATCACCCATTACGCCGACCGGACCGTGCACATCACGGACGGACAGATCACGGACCACGACCACCAGTTCGCCCCGGCGGCCGCCGCGCTCTGAGCCTGCGCGGCTGGTCAGCACGAGAAAGGGCTGGGGCTCCGCCTCCCGAGGGAGACGGAGCCCCAGCCCTTTGCATTGGGGACCGAGCCCGGCCCCACTGTGAGCTGCTAGTGCGCCGCGGCGTCCTTGGCAGCGCGCCGCTCGGCGATCTCGCCGACGATCTCCAGGTACCGCTTCTCGGTCAGCGGGTAGAAGAAG
>JALHHV010000508.1 GCA_022837365.1 Desulfovibrio sp.
ATCAGCGGCAGGTAATGCAGCGGATCGAAGACAACCTCTTCGCGCTCATAGCTGCGCGGATGGCGGGCAATGACCTCCCCGCCGCAGCCGATCACCACCTCGTCGACATAGCCCCGGATCCAGACGTCCTGGTGGCCGAAGGCGACCGGAACGGAGTAGTCGTTGGTCCTGTAGCGCACCAGCGCCTGCGAGGAGACCCGGCCGCTGGCCTGGTCGCAGGCCTCGAAGGGAGATGCCGGCAGCGGGCGCATCGCCGCCAGATCGCGCAGCAAGCGTTTGCCGATCGTCTCGCTCTCGCCGCGCAGCCGGTCACCCTGGCGCTTGCGGCACTGCTCTTCGAGCCACAGGTTGAACGCATCCCATGTCGCAAAGTGCGGGATCGGCACCATGAAGTTGCGCCGGGCATAGCCGACCAATCCTTCGACGCTGCCCTTGTCATTGCCCTTGCCGGGCCGGCCATAGCGATCCCGGATCAGGTAGTGGGACAGGAAGCCGCTGAACAGCGTTGCCCGCTTGCGCGTGCCGTCGGGCAGAATCTTCGCCACCAGGCAGCGGTCATTGTCGTAGACGATCGACTGCGGCACAGCCCCGAAGAAGGCGAAGGCATGGATATGGCCGTCCACCCAGGCTTCGGCCACAGCCGCAGGATAGGCGCGAACATAGCAGGCGTCGCTGTGCGGCAGATCGAGCACGAAGAAGTGCGCCTTCTGCTCCACGCCGCCGATGACAACGACGGCCTCCCCAAAGTCGGCCTGTCCATGCCCGGCAGGATGCGCCAGCGGCACGAACATCTCCTGGCCGTGCCGATCCCGAGCGCGCATGTAATCCTTGATGATCGTGTAGCCGCCGGTAAACCCATGCTCGTCCCGCAGCCGATCGAACACCCGTTTGGCCGTATGACGCTGCTTGCGCGGGACCACCCGGTCCGCCTCAAGCCACTGATCGATGATCGGGATGAACGCGTCCAGCTTCGGGCGTCGCACCGGCGCCTGCCGCCGATAGCCGGGCGGAACCGAATACGCCATCATCTTGCGAACTGTGTCGCGCGATATGCCAAAATGCCTTGATGCCTCGCGCTGGCTCATGCCCCCGTCGCAAGCCACGCGAACCTTCAGATATAATTCCACGGTGTAGATCCCTCATCCCTCCCTGCGCAACGCAGAAAAGGGAAAAAGTGGACGACTTTTACGCCGCCCGCAGCAGGACTATCCCGCCGCTACCGT
>JALHHV010000509.1:0-1220 GCA_022837365.1 Desulfovibrio sp.
CCCCGACGAGACGCGGCTGTGCGACATGGCCGGTTGCGCCGGACTGCTGGCGCGGCCCGCCATGCACCGCTTCGGCGTGGTGCCGCTGGAGGGTACGGCTGCGCTGCTGTTCGACCATTCCCTGCGCGAGGCCGTCACCTGGCTGGGGCTGGGCGTGGACCCGCGCGGCATGGCTGGATCATGGCCCGGGCCGTGGTCCGGCGGAGATTCCATGCCGCCCCCGCTGGGGTCCGGCGGTCGCAACGGGTGGCTGCCCGGCCACGCCGAGGCCGGGCTGTGCGCGCATCTTGGCCGCCAGTTGCAGCTGGACCTGGAATGGGCCTTCCTGCCCTATTTCGAAATCGAGACCTCCGGCTGCGACGCGCCCCCCGGCGAGCCGGGCGGCCAGCCCGCTCACGCCCGCGAGGCCCTGCGCCCCGACTGGACAGCCCTGGGCGAGCCGTTGGTGGCCACCCCCTTCGAGGTGGCCCTGCACTGGCCGTCGCCCGCTGCCGTGCCCGCCCCGGCCCAGCCGTCCATTCCCCAGGAACTGGCGCCCCCGCCTTCCGGCCAATTCGGCCAACCCGGCGCGCCCTCCACGTCCTCCGGAGCGTGGAACGGCCACCTGATGCTGGTGCTGCCCCTGGCCATGCTCCTGCCCCTGGCCGATCTGCTGGCCGACGACACCGTGCTGCTGGCCCCGGAGCAGACCGAATCCGCGGAATCGGCCCACGACAGGTTGCAGGTGCTGTCCGATGCCGACCTGGCCGCGCGCCTGGCGGAGGGCCACCCCCAGACGGCGGCGGTGGTGGTGGCCCGGCTGGCCCCGCAGCGGCGCGACGGGGTGCTGGCGCTGCTGGGGCGGGAACTGGGCGCCGAGGTGCGGCGGCGCATGGCCCGGCGGCGGCTGTTCCGGGAGGTGTTGTCGCCGGAGCAGCGCTTCGTGGTGCGCACCCTGGCCCTGGGCGAGGTGCACGCCGCGCAGACCCTGGCGGCCATGCGGCCCGAGGCGGCGGCCCGTTTCGTGCGGGTCATGCGCGGGCTGGGGCGGGGGCTGGGGTCGCTGTACGCGGAACAGGTGGAGGCCGTGCTGCGCGAAGACGGCGCGGGGCTGGCCGGTGCGGAGGACCTGGTGCTGGAAGGCGAGGCCCAGGTGCGCCGCCTGCTCATGCGGGCGCTGGGGCCGGACGACATGCGCGCGGTGCGGGCCTGCCTGGACGCGGAGGCGTATCGCGCCCCGG
>JALHHV010000509.1:1232-1768 GCA_022837365.1 Desulfovibrio sp.
GGCCCCGCCGACGGGCAGGCGACGCACGACGCCGAACCGTTCGCCCCGCTGCTGGGAGTGCCCGCCGTGGCGCTGGCCCGGCTGCTGACGGCGGAAGGACTGGCCGTCACGGTGGCGGTGCTGCGCCACCTGGCCGTGCGCGACGCGCGGCGGGCCGCGGCGGTGCTGGGCGCGCTGCCCACGGCCTGGGCTGGCCCGGTGGTGGCGGGCCTTTCGCCGGAGGTGGGGGAACACGGCGGCTGGACGGTGGGACTGGGGGGACAGGCGGAACAGGCGGAACTGGCGGGGCTGGGTGGCCGCCGCCAATCGCGCCCGGCCCACACTGTCCGGTCCGGCTCGCTGGAAGCGCTGCTGGTGGCGGAAAACGCCCTGTGCCGCGCCCTGCCAGAGGAACACGCCTGCCGGGTGCTGGCCCTGCCCGTGGCCAGGGAGGAGGAAGGCCGCGATGCCCCGCCCGCCACGGCGCTGGCCGCATTGTTGCGCCATGGCGGCGATGCGGTGCGCGAGGCCGCGTTGCAGGCCCTGCGCCGCCGCCG
>JALHHV010000057.1 GCA_022837365.1 Desulfovibrio sp.
GCCTTCATCCTGGCGCGGGCGGCGGCAAGGCGCTGGGACAGGGCCGGGTCGGCAAGGGCCAGAATCTGCGCGGCCAGCCAGGCGGCGTTGCGCGCGCCCGCCTTGTCCAGGGCCACGGTGGCCACCGGGAAGCCGGGGGGCATCTGCACCGTGGCCAGCAGGGCGTCCATGCCGCCAAGGGCGGACGCCGCCACCGGGATGCCGATGACCGGCTTCTGGGTGCGCGCGGCCACGGCCCCGGCCAGGTGGGCGGCCATGCCCGCCGCGCAGATGAACACCTGGCAGCCTTCGGCTTCCAGCCTGGTCACCAGCCGTTCGGTGCGTTCCGGGGTGCGGTGGGCGGAACTGACGGTGAACAGGTAGGAAATGCCCAGGCTGTCGAGCACTTCGGTGCACGGGCGTACGGTGTCCTCGTCCGAGGCGGAGCCCATGAAAACGGCAACCTTGGTCATGGCTGGTCTCCTGTTGTCGATAAGGGTTCGGTAACCCGCGTCACATGCCGCGTTCCGGTCACTTCCGGTGGGCGGTACGGCCCGGCGGCCCGCCCTCCCGTGCGCCGGGCTATCCCGCGCGCTTCAACCCCTTGGCGCCGATGTCGCTGCGGTAGTGGGCATTGTCCATGCGCACCTTGGCAACCGCGCGATAGGCCAGGGCCTGTGCGTCGGCCAGGGTGTCGCCAAGGGCGGTCACGCACAGCACGCGGCCGCCGCGCGACACGGTGACGCCGTCGCGCCGTTCGGTGCCCGCTTGGAACACCTTGACCGGCCCCAGCGCCTCGGCGTCCTCGATGCCGGAAATGGACATGCCCCTGGCGTAGTCGCCGGGGTAGCCCCTGGCCGCCATGACCACGCCCAGCGCGGTTTCGCGCTTCAGGGGCAGGGTGGTTTCGTGCAGGCGGCTCTGCGCGCCCGCCACCATGATGGCGGCAAGGTCGCCGTCAAGGCGCATCAGCAGCGGCTGGCATTCCGGGTCGCCGAAGCGGGTGTTGAATTCCAGCACCATGGGGCCGTCCCCGGTCATCATCAGGCCTGCGTAGAGCACGCCGGTGAAGGGGTGGCCGCGTTTGATCAGTTCGCGCAGCACGGGGCGGATCACAAGGTCGATCATCTCTTCGTAGCGCGATTCGGGCAGCACCGGCGCGGGGCTGTACGCGCCCATGCCGCCGGTGTTGGGCCCCTGGTCGTTGTCGAACACGGCCTTGTGATCCTGCGCCGAGGGCAGGGGGATAACCGTTTCGCCGTCGCACAGGCACAGGAAGGATGCCTCCTCGCCCGCCAGCGCGCTTTCCACCACCACGCGCGTGCCCGCATCGCCAAAGGCGCGCCGGACCATCATGTCGTCCACGGCCTCCAGCGCTTCGTCCACGGTGCGGGCCACCACAACGCCCTTGCCCGCGGCCAGGCCGTCGGCTTTGACCACCACGGGCGCGCCGTTGGCGCGGATGTAGGCGCGGGCCGCATCGGCGTCGTCGAACACGCCGAAGTCCGCCGTGGGCACGCCCGCCGCGCGCATGATTTCCTTGGCGAAGGCCTTGCTGCCTTCCAGCTGCGCGCCGTAGGCGTCGGGGCCGAAACAGGGCACGCCCGCCGCCGCCATGGCGTCCTTGATGCCCAGCACCAGCGGCAGTTCCGGGCCGGGCACCACGAGGTCGATCTTTTCGTCCAGCGCAAAGCGCACCAGCGCGGGCAGGTCGCCGTCGGAAATGGGCACGTTGGCGCCTTCCAGCGCGGTGCCGCCGTTGCCGGGCGCGATGAAGATGTCCTTGACGAGGGGGCTCTGGCGCAGCTTCCAGGCCAGGGCGTGTTCACGCCCGCCGGATCCGACGATGAGTATCCGCCGCCGTGATTCGTGGTAGCTCTCGGACGCGCCTTCGGATTGTATACAATCCGCCGACGCGCCGCGCCACGCCGGGCAGGGGCTGCCCGGGACGTCGCGTGGGCCTCAGATACAGGCTTTTGCGCCCGCGCACAACCCGCGCCCGCGCCTACTATTCCGCCGCTCCAGGAGTCCGCTTCCATGTCGCAGCACCGCTTCCTGCCCCATCTCGATCCCGAAACCCTGCATCGCGTGCAGACCGAGGGCCTGCGCTGGACCGTGCGCCACGCCTACGCCAACTGCCCGGCCTACAAGGCCAAGTTCGATGCGGCGGGCGTGCACCCCGACGACATCCGCACCCTGGACGACATCGTGCGCCTGCCCACCGCCAGCGTGGAAGACCTGCGCGAGGGCTACCCCCTGCCGCTGCTGTCCGTGCCGGAAAGCGACGTGGTGCGCATCCACGCCTCGTCGGGCACCACGGGCAAGCGCAAGATTCTCGCGTACACCCAGAACGACGTGGACACCTTTGCCCTGCAAATGGCCCGTTGCTACGAACTGGCGGGCCTTACCCGCGAGGACCGCGTGCAGATCGCCGTGGGCTATGGCCTGTGGACGGCGGGGGCCGGGTTCCAGTTGGGGTCCGAGAAGTTCGGCGCGCTCACCGTGCCGGTGGGGCCGGGCAACCTGGAGATGCAGTTGCAGCTGCTGGTGGACATGGGCGTGACCTGCCTGGGCTCCACGGCCTCCATGGCCCTGCTGATGGCCGAGGAAGTGGAGCGCAACGGCCTGCTGGACAAGGTGAAGCTGCGCAAGGTCATCTTTGGCGCGGAGACGCACAGCCCGCGCATGCGCGCCACCTTCGAGCAGAAGCTGGGCCTTGCGGGCAGCTACGACATCGCGGGCATGACCGAGATGTACGGCCCCGGCACCGGGCTGGAATGCGACGCGCGCGAAGGGCTGCACTACTGGGCGGATTTGTTCATCATTGAAATCCTGGACCCGGCCACCCTGCAACCCGTGGCCCCCGGCGGGGTGGGCGAGATGGTGGTCACCTCGCTGCGCAAGGAAGCCTCGCCCCTGATCCGCTACCGCACCCGCGACCTGACGCGCATGCTGCCCGGCCAGTGTTCGTGCGGGCGGTGCATCCCCCGGCACGACCACATCCTGGGCCGCTCGGACGACATGATCATCTTCCGGGGGGTGAACATCTACCCCGGCCAGATCGCCGACGTGCTGCACGAATTCCCGGTGCTGGGGTCCGAGTACCACATCCAGCTCACCCGCACCGATGGCCGCGACGCCATGCTGTTGCAGGTGGAACGGCTGGAGGGCGCCACCGCCGACGCCGACGCGGGCCTGGTGCGCCAGGTGGGCGACCGTCTGCACAAGAAGCTGATGGCCCGCGTGGCCGTGCAGGTGGTGGACCCCGGCGTGCTGCCGCGCTCGTTCGGCAAGTCCAAGCGGGTGACCGACATGCGCATGGCCGACGGGTAGGGTGCGGCGCGGAAGGCCAGAACCGGAACCGGGGATTCGGGGGGCGGGCCTGTCTGTCACGCGGCGTCGCCAGCCCTGACCATATCCAGAAACAGTTTCGACGCCTTGGAAAAGACCTGGTATTTTTTCCAGACCAGCGCGACATGCGACTCCAGCGGCGGGTCGAGCGGGCGAAAGCACAGCGTGCTTTCGCCCGTTGTGTTGATGATGTTGTCCAGCCCGAGGGCGTAGCCGACACCTGCCTCCACCAACAGGGAGGCGTTGAAGATCAGATTGAAGGTGGCGACCAGGTTCAAGTCTTCACGTCTGGTTTTCAGCCAGTCCGTCAGGTGTCCCTCCCTGAGCGCCCGATGCGAGCAGATCAGCGGCTGATTCCGGAGCGCTTCCGGCGTTATCGCGTCCAGCGCCGCCAGCGGGCTGTCCTTGCGCATGAGCACCCCCCAGACGTCCACGGACGGCAGGCGGAAGCAGTCGTATTTCGTCACGTCTGCCGGTTCGATGAACAGGCCGAAGTCCACCAGCCCCTTGTCCAGCCGTTCCGCGACCTCATCCGCGTTGCCGCTCGAAATGTGAAAGCGGACGTCCGGATACCGCAGCACGAGACTCCGGATCGATTTCGCCAGCGTCCCGAACGCATGGGTTTCGCCCGCTCCGATGTACACCGTCCCGCCCACGGCTTCCTCGCTGGCCGCGAGTTCTTCTTCCGTCTTGTGCATCAGTTCCACAATTTGTTCCGCCCGCTTGCGTAACAGCATGCCCTCTGTCGTGAGGGTTATGTTTCTTCTGCCCCTGTGAAAAAGCGTTACCCCAAGCTCCGCCTCAAGCTCCATGATCTGCCGGGAAAGCGTGGGCTGGGTGACATGCAGGGATTGGGCGGCTGCGGAAATGCTTTGCTCTCGCGCAACAGTCAGAAAATACCTCAATACTCTGAACTCCATGACACCCTCCTGAGCCTTTCAGGGAAACTGGTATGCCTTCAAGGCATTCCGAGTATTCAGTATAAGTATTTTACAGGGTGTGGCAGCCGCCCCATTATGCAGCAACGGGTAAGTCTTGCCCGGATGTTCACGCCGTCGCCGCGTTGGCGGCAGTGCCGATGCCGGACCTGTTGCGACGAACCGGCCAGGATTCCGGAACATTCCGCGTCAAGAAAGGCGGGGAAACGAAGCGACGCCAGGGCATCCGCGCTTGGCGCAAGCCCGGCGCACTCCACGAAGCATTTGCCAGCGACCCCGGTTTTCGCGTCGCGCGAAACGCCTCATGGTCAGCAACAATCAGGAAACGGAAAACATCATGAAAACAGGACGGCGCAAGTTCATGTTTTCGATGCTTGCCGCCGGAGCGGTGCTAGGCGGTTCGGCCCTGGCCGGGGCCTTGTTTCCCCGGAAGGCCGCAGCGGCTGCAACAGGGAGAAACAGGACAGTGATTCTCTACTATTCCTGGAGCGGCAACACCAAGACCATCGCCGCGCAGATTCACCGGAACGTCGGCGGCGACCTGATCGAACTGGAATTGGTCAGGCCCTATTCCTCCACCTACAACACCTGTGTCGAGGAGGCCAAGCGCGATCAGGCGAACCAGGCCAGGCCGGAATTGAAAACGCGGATCGCGGACTTCAAACAGTACGATACGGTGTTCATGGGCTATCCCAACTGGTGGGGGTCCTTTCCCATGCCCATCGCCACCCTGCTGGAGTCCTACGAATTCTCAGGAAAGACAATCCTGCCGTTCTGCAGCCACGGCGGCGGAGGTCTCGGCCGAAGCGTTGCGGACATCGCCAGGCTGGCTCCCCGCGCCACCATCAAGGAAGCCCTGGCCGTGCACTATGGCGGCGGCGATTCGCTGCCCCGCGATATCGACGCATGGCTTCGGAAGAATGGCGTAGACGCATGAGCGGCATGGGCGCACGTAACCGGAATATACACCGAAAGGAGTGACGCATGAAGATGATGCTGTTCACCATTGCGGTCCTTGTCCTTGCAAGCGGTGCAGGAGTATTCGCCAGTCATGCGCGGGCGGCGGAGAACGGTACGCCGAAGCAGACCATTACGCGGTACGGCACCTTGCCCGCGTACAAGGGCCCGAGCCGGTTCTTTACCGGCGTCGCATGGGTGCAGCCGTTGTTCGAGCCCAAAGGCGACATCTGCCCGGTGGCCGGGGCGTATGTGACCTTTGAGCCGGGCGCACGCTCGCATTGGCATGACCACCCCGCCGGTCAGCACCTGGTCGTGACCGAGGGTATCGGCCGTACCGGCACCGAGGACGGAAAGGTCCACGAGGTCAGGGCGGGCGATGTCCTTTGGTGCCCGCCCGGCGTGAGGCACTGGCATGGGGCGGCGCCCAATACTTCCATGACGCACTTCTCCTTTGCCGGAACCCTGCCCGATGGAAAGAACACCAACTGGATGGAGCCGGTAACCGACACGCAATACAATGGTGGCGAATAAACCGGCAGCGATGGAAGGGGGAATCTGCGCCGTATCGCATTCCGGCGATACGTGCGTCAGCGAGACGCCCATCATCCCGCCCGTTCTGCCTCTCCCCCACGTTCTCCACATCCGGGCCACAGCCCAGGAGTTCCCATGGCGATGAAGATGCGCCTTATCCGAATGGCGGCGGCGATGATTCTGATTGCATGCGGCGTTGCCGCTGTGGAGGCTCAGACAATGAAGAGCGCACAGAAGAGCGCACTCGATGCGAAACAGCAATCCATGCTCACCATAGCGGCCTTCTCGGGCATGGGGGATATGGACAAACTGCCCAGCGCCCTTGCGCAAGGGCTTGATGCCGGGCTGACCATCAATGAAATCAAGGAAGTGCTGGTGCAGGTCTATGCATATGCGGGGTTTCCGCGCAGCCTGAACGCCATTGCCGGGTTTCAGGCCGTTCTGGAAGAGCGTCGTGAAAAGGGCATCAACGATATCGAGGGCAAGGCCGCAAGCCCGATGCCCGCTGACCGCACCAGCCTGGAATTCGGCACGGAAAACCAGACCAGGCTGTTCGGCCAGCCGATACGCGGCGGCATCTACGAGTTCGCGCCCGCCATCGACCATTTTCTGAAGGCCCACCTGTTCGGCGACATTTTCCAGCGCGATGTCCTGGACTGGAAACAGCGCCAACTGACGACCATCGGGATACTCTCGGGCATCAGCGGAGTTGAGCCCCAGTTGCAGGGGCATCTGGCGACCGGCTTGCGTCAGGGGCTGACGGTGGAGCAGCTCAGGGCCGCCGCAGCCGTGATCGGAGACAGTCTCGGCAAGCAGTACGGCGACACCATGACCCGGCTGATCGACGGCGTGATCAAAAAACAGGAAACAGCAGGCCAACAGCCAGCCGGTTCAGCCCGGCAGTAAGCCGTGGCGCGCCGGGGGGGGAACCGGGGCACGGCGCGCAGGGGCACGTCATTGGCACGCTGCTTGGGGGCACGCTCTTTTTTGGGTGTGCCCTTTTTTGCGTCCGCCGTGCTGCGGACCGTTGGCTTCCGGCGGTTTCTAGCTGAGTATCCGGCTGGTCCACACCTGCGCGTCGATGTTGCTGCGGGCCACGTCCATGGGCGAGAAGCCCAGTTTCGTCATCAGCGGCAGGGCTTCGTCCCAGGCTCCGCGTTCCAGCAGCACGGCCAGGTTCAGTTCGTCGCTCATGGGCGAAGGCTCGCCGGAAAGGGCGGCGCGGAAGTCCGCGTCCAGGGGCAGGTGGGCCAGCAGGACGGGCATGGCGATGCCCAGCAGCGCGTCCAGTTGCGACAGAAGGCCCAGCAGGAACATGGATTCCGGCGCGTGGGTGCAGGTGCGCACGAGCCCGCACAGCAGTTCCAGGAACCGCGCGCGGGTCACGGCGGTGCGCATGGCCTCGGTCGGGGCGGCGCTGCCCGCCGTGTCGGCCAGGGTGATCACCAGCAGCCACTTGCGCAACGTCTCGAAGCCCAGCAGCGAGGCCGCGTGCTGGACCGAGGTTACTTCCTTCAGCAGGGCGAACCACGCGGAGTTGATGTAGCGCAGCAGACGGTAGGTCAGGCCGGGGTCCACGGTGACGGCGCGCACCAGCTTGTGCGGGTCGGCCTCGCCGGCCAGCGACTGCATCAGGTGCAGGCGCGAGGTCTGGGCCGATGACAGGGTGCGCCCCGGCACGATGACCGGCCGGGCGAAGTGGTAGCCCTGGAACAGGGTGTACCCCAGCATGCGACACTGCCCGAACATGGCCGCGTTCTCCACCTTTTCCGCCAGCAGCACGGCGTGGTGGCGCTTGCGCAGGTTGGCCGTCAGCGCGGGCAGTTCCGCCGGGGGCACGCCCAGCACGTCCACCTTGATGATGTCCGCCAGCCCCAGCAGCGGCACGGCCTGGTCCTGCCCCACGAAGTCGTCCACGGCCAGCCGGTAGCCCGCCCGCTTCAGGGCATGCAGGGCCTCCACCAGTTCTGGCGTGGGCCGCACCGTTTCGAGAATTTCGGGGATGCACCGGCCGGGCGGCAGCACCTCTGCCGCGCCGGACAGCAGCAGACCTTCGGGAAAGTTGATCAGGAAGGGGGTGACGCCGGGAATGGTCTCGCTGGCGATGGCGTAGCCGTCGGCGATGACCGAGGCGGTGGCGGCGTCGGGGTCGTCGATGCGCGCGGGGCCGCTGGGGCTGTCGCGGAACAGCAGTTCATGCCCCCACAACGCGCCCGAGGCGTCGAAGATGGTCTGCCGGGCGATGAAGATGGTGGGCGACTGTGGGGGATTCTGGGCCTGCATGGGTGCGGGCTCCGCCCCGCGGGGGCGCGGTGTGAGGATGGCGGCGAACCGGGCGCGCCGTCCGGTGGTTCGGTGTGATGTGGAGTTCTCCAGTATGACAGGTGCGAGGAAAGTGGACAAGGTGGCGATACCCCCAGAGCGGCGGGCAGGGAGCGCCGTCCCGTGGGGGTGCCCTGCGTGCGCCGGGGGGTGCCCCCGGAGTTCCCCGTGGGTGCGTTCTCCCCATGGCGCGAAACCGGAGGGGGAGTTGTTTTTTGCAGCGAGGACACGTAGATGCAAGGTGTCGCCGCACCGGCGACGCGCAGGGGAGGGGAGGAGGCACCGGTGCTCAAGAAGATCTCCACGCGGGATCTCAAACCCGGCATGTACGTGGTGGACATGGGCCTGTCCTGGCTCGAGAATCCGTACCTGTACAGCCAGGTGGGGCTTGTGGGCTCTGAAGGCGACGTGCTGCGCATCCAGCGCGAAGGCTTTCTGGAAGTCTTCGTGGACACGCGCCGCTCGCTGGGGGGCGACGGCACCGAGGGCCTGAGCGACGAAGAGGCCATTTCCGCCGAACTGGCGCGCGAACTGGACGACAACGACCCGCTCGCGCCCATCGTCCCGCTGGCCGAGGAAATGCCCCTGGCCCGCGCGCTGTACGACGATTCCGTGGGATTCGCGCGCAAGGCCATGGAGGCCATGCGCCAGGACGGCTTCGTGGACGTGCAGTCCGCCCAGCCCATGGTCGAGGGCATTCTCTCCAGCGTCACCCGCAACGCCAACGCGCTGCTGGGCCTTTCCAAGTTGCGCTCGGTGGACGAATACACCTACACCCACTGCATCAACGTGGCCGTGCTGGCCGTGGTCTTCGGGCGGCACCTGGGCTTCGGCGACATCACCCTGAGCCGGGTGGGCCTGGCCGGGCTGTTCCACGACCTCGGCAAGGCCCGCGTGCCCGACGCCATCCTGAACAGTCCGCGCCGCCTGACGCCCGCCGAATTCGGCGTCATGAAGCGCCACCCCGAACTGGGGTGGGAGCAGGTGCGCGACAACCCCATGGTCTACGACGAAGTGCTGGCGGGCATGCTGGAGCACCACGAGAAGTACAACGGCCTCGGCTACCCACGCGGCCTCAAGGGCGAGGAGATCAGCATCATCGCCCGCATCCTGGCCGTGGTGGACGTGTACGACGCCCTCACCAGCCGCCGGGTGTACAAGGCCGCCATGCTGCCGCACAAGGCGCTGGGCCTGATGTACGGCATGCGCGGGCAGGATTTCCACCCCGGCTTCGTGGAGCGGTTCATCCGGTGTCTCGGGATATACCCCGTGGGCAGCGTGGTGGAACTGAACACCGGCCAGCGCGGCGTGGTCAGCAAGGCCAACGCGTGCGAACCGCTGCTGCCGGAAGTGATCGTGGTGCGCGACCCCAAGGGTCGCCCGGCCGCGCACCGCAGGCTGGACCTTTCCGGCCAGACCGCCGTGAAGGTGGTGGCCTGCCTGGACCCGCGCGACGCGGGCATCGACCCCGGCCAGGTGCTGGGGCCGGAGCGCCCCCTTTCATGTGCGGAAAAAGCCCCGTGCCACTTAGGGGCGGTCTCCAAATGGAGACAGCCTCTACGGCATCAGCGGGGCCAACATCAGCCCGGTTTCCACGGGCAGGCCGAACATCAGGTTGGCGTTGGCCACGGCTTGGCCCGAGGCGCCCCGGCACAGGTTGTCGATGGCGGAAAGAATGACCAGGCGGTTGGTGCGCGGGTCGGTGACCACGCCCACGTCGCAGAACATGGTGCCGCGCACG
>JALHHV010000510.1 GCA_022837365.1 Desulfovibrio sp.
ACGCCCCCTTGCCAGCCGCTTCGGACTGCCTACTTTCTGATTCGGCGCGCCATGCGCGGGCGGTCCCCCCTCTCCCGCAGTCCCGCGCGCCGCTCCGGAAACCGCAACAGACGCACGGCCGCGCCGCCCGCGCCTTTCCTCACGGAGATGCCATGTCCGCTTCCGCCGCAGCATCCGCCTCCACCCCCCTGGTGATCATCGGCTCCGGCCCGGCCGGGCTTTCCGCCGCCATCTACACCGCCCGCGCGGGCATTCCCACGCTGGTGCTGGGCAGCGCCCCCAAGGTGGCGGGCGACTACGAGATCGACAATTACTTCGGCTTCGACGAGACCATCTCCGGCCGTGACCTCATCGAGCGCGGCCGCAGGCAAGCAGAACGCTTCGGCGCGCAACTGCGCGAAGAGCGCGTGCTGGCCGTGCACCATGGCGACGCCGGCGGCTTCCACGTCAAGACCGACAAGGGCGCATACGACGCCTGCGCCGTGGTGCTGGCCACGGGCGTTGCCCGCGTGCGCCCCGGCATCGACAACCTGGGCGACTACGAGGGCAAGGGCGTGTCCTACTGCGTGAGTTGCGACGGGTTCTTTTATCGCGGCAAGCAGGTGCTGGTGCTGGGCGAGGGCATCTTCGCGGCCAACCAGGCCCTGGAACTGACCCAGTACACCCCCCACGTGTGCATCTGCACCCAGGGCAAGGAGCCCGCGCTCACCCCCGATTTCCAGCAGCGCCTGGCCGACGCGGGCATCGCCGTGGACACCCGCAAGATCGCACGCCTGGTCGGGGACAACGGCCTTGAGCGCGTGGTGTTCGCCGACGGCGCGGAACAGGCGCTGGACGGCCTGTTCGTGGCCATGGGCGAGGCGTCGTCCCTGGACTTCGCCTACTCGCTGGGCGTGGAGCGCAAGGGCGTGTTCCTGATGGCCGACGACGAGCAGCGCACCAACATCCCCGGCGTCTTCGCGGCGGGCGACTGCACCGGCGGCTTTCTTCAGATTGGCGTGGCCGTGGGCGAAGGGGCCAAGGCGGCCCGTTCGGCCATCGCCTTCGCCAAGGAGCAGTGCGGCGTGAAGAAGGCCGGGTAGCCCGGCGATCCTGTGGGCGGGACTGTCGGCAGCCCTGCGGGCGCCCGGCTTGACAGCCGCACCGCCGGGGCGTATCAGATTCGGCTCACCGGGCAGCATTCCGGGCGTCGGATTCGGACGACGGGCC
>JALHHV010000511.1 GCA_022837365.1 Desulfovibrio sp.
GGCGCGCTGACGCTGTACCTGGACTTCATCAACCTGTTCCTGATGCTGCTGCGGCTGTTCGGCTCCTCGCGCGACTAGCCGCACGCATGGATTGCGTGATCGAAAGTGACTGCCAAGGGGGGCGCAAGCTCCCCTTTTTCGTGGCGGCGGTGCGGGTCCCGGCCCGTCCGCCCGGCAAGTCCCACCCCGTCCCGATAGTCCCGCCCCGGCCCCCCGCCCGCATTCCCCCGGCGACAAGCGCGCCCGCGCATGATAGACTTATGCGCATGTGCACACCGTTGCCTGTTTCCGGATCAGCCCGGGTGGCGTCATGAACGCCGCCGCCGTGCAGAAGGCCCTCGCCCCCCTGCTGCGGCCCCTGGGCGCGGCCTACGCCGCGTGCATGGCCGCGCGCCGCGCCGCGTACGAGGCGGGCCTGTTGCCGCGCTTTTCGCCGCCGCGCCCGGTGGTGTCGGTGGGCAACATCTGTTGGGGCGGCACGGGCAAGACCCCGCTGGTGCACTGGCTGTTGCGCTGGTGCGGCGCGCACGGGCTGTCCGCCGCCGTGCTCACGCGCGGCTACGGCGCAAAACCGTCCCGACTGCCCCTGCTGGTGCGGCCCGGCCACACGGCGGCGGAGGCGGGCGACGAACCGCTGATGCTGGCCCGCCAGAACCCCGATGCGGCCGTGCTGGTGGACCCGGTGCGGCGGCGGGCCGGGCACTGGGCGGAAGCGCGCCTTTCCCCGCATCTGTACCTGCTGGACGACGGGTTTCAGCACTTGGCCGTGCGCCGCGACCTGGACATCGTGGTGCTGCGCCCGGCGGACCTCACCGGCGAGTGGGGCCGGACCATCCCGGCGGGCTCGTGGCGCGAGGGCGCGGGGGCGCTGGCCCGGGCGCACGCCTTCTGCGTGAAGGCCGAGCCGGAACTGTTCGACGCCCTGGGCCCCCAGATGGAACGCCGCCTGATCCACTATGGCGTGCCGGTGTTCGGCTTTCGCCTTGCGCCGCGCGGCCTGGTGCGGGTGGGGCGGGGGCTGGACCCGCGCCCGGCGGAGCAGGGGGCGGCCACCCGTGCGCATCTGGACGGCGCGCCCTACGTGCTGGCCTCGGGCGTGGGCGAACCGGCGCAGGTGCATGCCACGGCCACGCGTTTCTTCGGCTATCCGCCGCTGCGCCACCGCATCTTTCCGGACCATCATCCGTACGGCCCCGGCGACGTGCGTTC
>JALHHV010000058.1 GCA_022837365.1 Desulfovibrio sp.
GCGCGCCGCAACAACTCCTCGTGCAGGGGCCGGGGCACGGGCACCCCTTCGCGCAGGGCGCGGCGCTGCAATTCGAACCGCCGGGCGCCGGGCAGGCGGGTGCCCGGCTGGTCCAGCACGTGGCCCAGCAGGGCGGCGGCCCGTTCGGCGAAATCGGCGCCGAAGGCCTGCGGCGAAAGCAGCACCATGCACTGTCCGGTGCGCGGCGGACCGCCTTCGGCGTCCAGGAACGACGTGGCCTCGAAGGCGTGGTTGCTGCCGGTGAGCGACGCGGACAGCAGTTCCACCATCAGCGCCAGGGCCGCCCCCTTGGCCCCGCCGAAGGGCAGCAGCATGCCGCCCAGCGCCACGGCCGGGTCGGTGGTGGGCCTGCCGTCGGCGGCCACGGCCCAGCCCTCGGGGATGGGACGGCCTACGCGGGCCGCGTCCACGATGCGCCCGCGCGCCACGGTGCTCAGCGAAAGGTCCAGCACCAGCGGGTCCGGCCCGTCCGCTCCTGGCCCGTCGGCACCAGCCGGGCCGTCGGGGGAGTCGGGGGAGCCGGGCGCGCCGGTTCCCTCCCCCCTGCCGGGCAGGGCCACCGGCGGGCAGGCGAAGGCCACCGGGTTGGTGCCGAACGAGGCGCGGTTGCCGCCCCACGGGGCCATGGCCGCCGGGGTGTTGGCGAACAGCAGCGCCACCAGCCCCTGCCGGGCCGCCCGTTCCACGTGCAGCCCGCCCACGCCGCAATGGTGCGAATCGGTCACGCCCATGACCGCGCAGCCCATCCGCTTCGCCAGGGGCACGGCCACGGCCAGCCCGGCGTCGATGGCCGGGTAGGCGAAGCCGCACGCGGCGTCCACGCGCACCACCGCCGGAAACGGCGTTTCCACGCGCGGCACGGCGTCGCCGCGCACCTTGCCCACCGCCGCCTGGTCCGCGTACTGCGGCAGGCGCGACATCCCGTGCGAGGGGATGCCCATGCACTCGGCCGCCACCAGCGCGTCGGCCACGCTGGCCGCGGCGTCTGGGCGCACGCCCACCCGTTCCAGCGCGGCGCGGCACAGTGTTGCGAGGTCTTCGGGCCTGACGATGACTGCCATGGTTGCTCCCGGGGCCGAGGCCCCTGTGTTGTTACGCGCGCAGCCGGTGCAACGCCTGCTCCAGCTGCACGGCCATTTCCGACAGTTCGCGGATGGCCACGGCCGACTGCTGCATGCCGCCCGCCGTTTCCGCCGCGATGTCGCTGACCGACTGCACGGTGCGTCCGATCTGTTCGCTGGCGGCGGACTGCTGCTCCGCCGCCGTGGCTATGCCGTTGACCTGCGCGGCGGAGTCGCCCACGATGCGCACGATGGCGTCCAGCGCCTGGCCCGATTCGCGGGCGGACCGGGTGGCCTCGCCCACGGCGGCCACGGAGTGCTCCACCGCGTCCACGTTGCGCCGGGCCACGTCCTGGATGCCGCGCACGCTGCCGCCCACTTCCGCCGTGGCCTGCATGGTGCGCTCGGCCAGCTTGCGCACCTCGTCGGCCACCACGGCGAAGCCCCGCCCGGCGTCCCCGGCGCGGGCCGCCTCAATGGCGGCGTTCAGCGCCAGCAGGTTGGTCTGGTCCGCGATGTCGGCGATCATCTCCATGACCTTGCCGATGGCCTCGGCCTTGACGCCCAGTTCCTGCATGTTGCGGCGCACCGCGTCGGAGCCTTCCGCCACCTTCTCGATGGCGGCGACGGTGCGGGCCACCACCTGGGCGCCCTCTTCCGCGTTGCGGCGCGAATCGTCGGACCCGCGGCTGGTGGCGGCGGCGCTGGCGGCCACCTCGGCCACGGCCGCGTTCATCTGGGTGATGGCGGCCAGGGTTTCGGCCATGCGCTGCTGCTGCACCTCGGCCCCCGCCCCCACCTGCTCGGCCTGGGCGGCCAGTTCTTCCGCGGCGGCGGCGATGCGCGCGGAAATGGCGTGGGCCTCGTCCGCCACCGAAAGCATGGTCCTGTTGGCCGATTCCACGCCCGTGCGCGCCTCGTCCGCCTGCTGCATGGCCAGGCGGGCCCGCTCCGACTCCTCGCGCGCCCGGCGCGATTCCTCTTCGGCGCTGGCAAGGTGGGCCTTCAGCGATTCCACCATGTCCACGATGCGGCCGTATACGCCCGTGTGCGGGCTGCCGTCGTCGATGGCGTAGTCGCCCTCGGTGACCCGGCGGGCGATGTCGGCCAGTTCGCCGGGGTCCTTGCCCAACTGGCGCATGGTGCCGCGCGGCAAAAGATACGCGATGACCGCGCCGACGCACGTGGCGGCCAGGGCCACCCCGGCCAGCAGCCAGGTGGCGGTGCGCACCGAGACATCCGACGCCTCGGAGGCGTGCCGCAGCGCCTCGGACGCGGCGGCCTGGGTGGCGGCCACCACCTGCTGCTGGCGGTCCAGGGCCTCGTACTTGGCCAGCATCTGGCGCGAGAATATGCCGAACAGGCCGGAATAGTTGCCCACGTAGCCCATGAGTTCCTGCACGGCGTCCTGGGATGACTCATCCGGCTGGGCGTCGCGCGCCGCCTGGAAGGACTTGCGGGCTTCGGTCAGCCTGGCGCGGATGGCCGTGCGCAGGTCCTCGGTGGGGGTTTCCAGGAACTGTCCGGTCAGCACGCGCACCTCGGCAAAGGCGGCGGCCCCGGCGTGCAGCAGCCGGTACCCCTTCAGGCGCCCCGCGTCGGGAGCCGCCTGCAACGCGTCGCCAAGCCTGCCGTCCAGCGCGGCCACGGCCTCCACCACCTTGGCGGCGTTGACGCCAATGCGCTGCTGCATGGCGATGGCCTCGTTCTGCGAGTTCACCAACTGGGCGAAGGCGGTCTTGAAGTTTTCCAGGTTTTCCAGCAGCCCGTTGCCGTCGGCCCGCATCCAGTCGTGCGCAAGACCGGCGCCCGCCGCCTCGATGACGGCGCGGGCGTCGTCCAGGCTCTTGTCCGTGGCCGCCGCGTGGACCTGATCGCCGCGCAGCATGAAGCGCCCCATGGACGCCTCCGCTGACGAAAGATGGCGCATGGCCGTTTCTATGGACGTGGAATAGTTGCCGTAGACGACCATTTCGTGCATTCCCCGCCAGCCTATGGCGCCCACGATGGCCGTCAACGACAGCACGGCCATGAATCCGAGATAGAGTTTGGTTTTCAGGAGCATGCCGCCCTCCGGAGCGTGTCTGGTGTTCTGCCTGCCGGCCAGAGGAGCATGTCCGCGCGTTTCGGCGCGGCCCGCTCCTGCTTCGGATACGTTCCCCCCTCGTCTCGCCGCCGTCCCTCCCCGGACACGGCTTCATGTTTCCTCACCCCACCCGGCCGCCGCGTTTCCCCCTGCGGCACCGGGCACGTCCTTAGCGGCCGTATGCCCCCCGGCAACCCGGCCGTCCTGGCCCACCGGCGCGCGCCCCCCTTGCGGAGTGGCGGGCGGGACATCCTGCGCGCGCCGCCCGCCGCAGGGCGGAACCGCACCGGATGCCCCGCCCGCCGTTCCAGGAGGAGACGGGCACGCTCTCGCCGGCTATTTCCTGTAGAAGAACGACGAGTTGGCGCTTTTCACCACGGCCACGCGCGGGTTCTTCATTCCGGCCAGCCAATTGTCCACGGTCTGCTGCATGTCGCCGGGCGTCAGCAGGCATTCGCGCAGCCGGGCCGGGTCCAGGTCTGAATGCACCACCACCTCGAAGCTGGTGGTGGCGCGGGCGAACAGGAAGCCCTTGTGCGCGCCCATGCGGAACGCCCCGGACTCGAAGTCCTTCTTCAGCGAATGCGCGCAGGGAAAGCGCCGCACGTAGTCGTGGTACACCTCGTCCCCGATGCCCTGGCCGCATTGGGCCACCAGCAGCACCTTCGCCCCCGGCGCGGCGCACTGCACCGCCGTGTTCAGCCCCTTCTGGGCCTGGTACAGGCAGATGTCCTTGGGCGAGCCCCCACACGAGGCGATGACGATGTCATACGGCTCTTCGTAGGCCAGCCCGTACACCTGCGCCGTGACCTTGGCCGCGGCGCGCATGACCAGCGGCGGCCAGCCGGCCAGCACCGCCACCGGACGCTTGGCCGCGTCCAGCACCACGTTGACGGCCAGGGCCACCCCGGCCAGTTCGCCGGCCTCGTCCAGATCGAGGCGCACGGGGTTGGTCTCTATGGCGCCCACGGTGGCGGCCGGGTCGCGCATCAGGCGGTGGTTGGCCTCGATCATGGCCGCCGAGGCGCAGCCGATGACCACGCCCTTGGCCCCCCCGGTGAAGCCCACGAACTGGTGCGCGTCCACCATGCCGATGACCAGCCGCAGTTCCGCCGCGCCGTAGGCGGCGTTGACCTCCACCGGGGTGCCGCGCGCGGTGGAGCCGAAGCGCGCCAGCGGCGAATGCTCGGCGTCGTGGGCCACCACCCGGCAGCCGCGCAAGTCCCCGGGCAGCACCCGGGCCAGTTGCGCCTCGTCCGCCGGGGGATGCAGGCCGCCGCCCACCACGATCACCACGTCTTCCGGCTTCAGGGACGGATAGGCTGCGAACAGCCTGTCCAGCACCGGCGGCAGCAGCAGCCGCACCGGCACGGGCCGCGTCTCGTCGGGCACGGCGATGGCCACGGAGCGCGGGGCCGGGCGGTCCTCCAGCCGGGGGCAGCCCAGCGGGTCGTCCAGGGCGGCATGCAGCGCGGCCAGGGGTTCGGCCAGCGGCTCCACGGGGTTCGGTTCGAACACGTCCACGTGGAGGGAATCGGGCAGTTCCAAGGGCACGCAGCCGTGCCCGTACTTCAGATCGATGCGCATGAAACGGAACCTCTTGCGGGTGGTATCGACAACGGAAACGGGTTCCCCCCGCCGCACGCAACCCTTCCGGGAATGCGCACGACGGGGGGACGGAGCGAACGGCGCCGTGCGGCAGGTGCGCTTAGAACAGCATGCCTTCCGGAGTGGGAACGCCCAACAGCATCGCGAACCCTATCCAGACGAACAGGCACAGCACCACGGTGAACGCGGCGGAGGCCAGGGCCTTCCTGCGCGTGCCGCCTCCGGCGTCGCCCAGCACCATGGCCATGCTGAACAGGTAGATGACGGATGCGGGGTAGAAGCCCAGCAGGGGAATGCACAACACGTAGGCGATGGCCCCGGCGGAGATCATGACCACACGGCCCACGGCCACGGGTTCGTCGTGCGGTGCGTCCTCGCCCTTGCGGCGCTTCAGCAGGCCCTGGACGCACACCAGGATGCCGCCAACGGTCATGAAGATGATGAGCATCCGGGGAAACAGCAGGCTGACCCCTTCAAGGTCGCCGCTCTGGGCGTGGAACACGCCGGCCACGGCCAGCACGGCGAGACCGGATGCGATGTCGGCAACGCTGCTACGCATGGGTGGAATCCTCCTTGGGCTGCGGCACGTCGCAACCGCAGTCGCGGCGCTTGCGCTTCCAGTCCAGCAGGAAGGGCGTGGCCAGGGAAAGCAGGGTGAGCAGGATGAGCAGGATGGCGATGGGGCTTTCCAGGAACACGTTGATCACCGAGCCGCCGGAAGCCTTGGACAGGTGCACGCACTTGCCCAGGTTCTCTTCGATCATGGGGCCGAGGATGATGCCGAGGGCCATGGCCCCGGTGTCCAGGCCCACCCGGCCCGAGAAGTAGCCCAGGAAGCCGAAGACGATGACGATCCACACGTCCAGCATGCTGTTGCGGATGGCGTACGAGCCGATGACCGACAGCACCACGATGGCGATGGCCACGAAGGTCAGGCGGATGCTGAGCAGCTTGGTCATCATGCGGGCAAGCACGAGGCCGATGGGGATCATCAGCAGGTTCACCGCGAACTGCGACATGATGAAGGTGTAGGCCAGGTCGCCCGTGGCGGTGAACACCTTGAAGCCGGGCTGGATGCCCTTGGCCAGCAGCGCGCCCAGGATGACCGCCGCCACCGCGCTGCCCGGAATGCCCAGGGTCAGCATGGGGATGAGCGAACCGCCGATGACCGCGTTGTTGGCGCTTTCGCTGGCGGCCACGCCCTCGATGACGCCCTTGCCGTAGCGCTCGGGATTCTTGTCCCAGCGCTTGGACTCGTTGTAGGCGATGATGGACGCGATCTCGCCGCCCGCGCCGGGCAGCATGCCTACGATGGTGCCGATGATGGACGAGCGCATCAGGATGACCTTGCACCGGCCCACCAGGGCGCGCACCACTTCACGGAAGGCGCCCGGGGCGGGCCTGTATTCGGCGATGAACGGCTTGTAGCTGCCGATCAGGTACAGCACCTGCGAGAAGGAGAACAGGCCGATCATGGCGGGGATGACCTCGATGCCCTGCACCAGCGGGTAGTATCCGAAGGTGAAGCGCGGCACCCCGGCGTTGGGGTCGATGCCCACGGTGGACACCAAGAGGCCCATGGCGCCCGACAGCAGGCCCTTGACCATGTTGCCCGACGACATGACCGCGATGGTGGACAGGCCGAAGATGCACAGCCAGAAATTCTCGGGACCGCCGAACTGCAGGGCGAACCGGGCCAGCGGCGCGGCCAGGAACAGCAGGAACACGGTGCCGACGATGCCGCCGAACACCGACGACAGCAGCGAGGTGATCAGGCCGATGTCGGCGCGCCCGGCCTGACACAGGGGCCAGCCGTCGAAGGTGGTGGCCACGGAGGAAGGCGTGCCCGGCGTGCAGATCAGACAGGCGGAGTTCGCCCCGCCGTAGATGGCCCCCGCATAGATGGCGCCCAGCATGATCAGGCCGCTGGTGGCGTCCATGGCGAAGGTGGCCGGCACCATGAGGGCGACGCCCATGGTGGCGGTAAGGCCCGGCAGGGCCCCCACGATGATGCCCCCCGTCAGACCCGCGACCATCAGCAGGATGTTCAGCGGCTCGAACAGATGCCCGATGGCCGGTCCGATAAATTCCATCATTGTGAAGCTCCTTGGTACGGGCCGGGGAGGGATGGCACCCCCTCCCCGGCGGTATCAGGACCGCCTACTTCAGCAGGCCGGCCTTTTGCAGCATGTTCCTGGCGAACTCGTTCTGGGTGCGCACGTACGCCGCAAAGGCATCGCCATCCATGTATTCGGTGGGCTGGCCCGCCTTCTTCATGTCGGAGATGTATTCAGGGTCGTCGCAGATCTTCTTGAAGGTTTCACGCAGGTAGTCCAGCTGGGCCTTGTCGACGCCCTTGGGAGCCACGAAGGCGCGGCGGATGTCGGACACCACGTCGAAGCCCTGTTCGCGCAGGGTGGCCACGTCGGGCAGGAAGTCGTTGCGCTTTTCGGCGGCAAGGCCGAGCACGGTCATTTCCTCGAGGCTGCGCATGACGTCGTTCAGGTTGCCGAACATGACGTCGATCTCGCCGCCCAGCAGGGCCGCGTTCTGGTCGGCGGCGCCCTTGTAGAACACCTCGGTGACGGGGAAGTCGAACTTGCCCTTCACGTCCAGGAACATCAGGTGGTGGCCGCTGTTGGGGCCCACCAGGCCCACCTTGAGCTTGCCGGGGTTGGCCTTGGCGAACTCGAAGACGTCCTTCACGGACTTGAGCTTGCTGTCGTTGCGCACCACCACGGCCTGCGGGTCGTTCACCACCTGGCAGATGTAGGCGAAGCTGTCGGTGGAGAACATGGCCTTCTGGACCATGGGCTGCAGCACGATGTGCGGCACGTTGATGCCGCCGATGGTGTAGCCGTCGGGACGGGCGTTGGCGATCTCGCCGAAGCCGATGGCGCCGCCCGCGCCGGGCTTGTAGACGAACACCCACTGCTGGTCGGAATACTTGTTCCAGTACTTCTGCATGATGCGGGCCTGCACGTCGCTGGACCCGCCCGCCGTGAAGGCGATGATCATGTTGATGGGCTTGTCGGGATACTTGGCGTAGGCAAGGAAACGCACTTTCATGTAGGGCTCCTTTTTCGGTCTTTGAGTTCAAGGCACCTGTCGATGCTCCCCCTCGGGGGGAGCGAAATTCTGGCAGCGCCCGTACGAACCGGCCCTACGAAAGGCGGGGGTGGGTGGCGGCGGTCCCCATGCATGCATACGCCGTTACGCCGTCCCGCGGGATCACGCCCGTGGCGGTCCCGCCCCTTGCTGGTTCGCCGTCAAGCAATTCTTCCCGATCACTACGCGCGCTACCTGTGGTGGTCCATGGTCCCGCTGTCCCGCCCCGGCGTGCCACCGACCGGGGCGGGACGCCCCCTCCGCGACCGTCGCGGAGGGAGCGGCGAACACTAGGCGCTTTCGTACAGACGGGTAAGCACGAACTCGCGGTGGCCCAGCACTTCGGCGGCGGTGTTGCGGCCGTTGGCGGTGCGGATGGCCATTTCCACCAGCTTGTCGCCGGCGCCGTCCATGGTCAGTTCCTTGCGCAGGATGCCGGAAACGTCCACGTCGATGTGCTCGCTCATGGTGCGCACCGTGCGCGGGTTGGCGCACAGCTTCACCACGGGCAGGATGGGGTTGCCGATGACGTTGCCCTGCCCGGTGGGGAACAGGTGCACCACGTACCCGGCGGCCGCGCACAGGGTGACCATTTCCGCCGCGGCGGACGAGGAATCCATGAACCACAGGCCGGGGCCGGTGGGGGCTTCGGCCTTGTCCAGGCAGCCCACCACGGGGGCCTTGCGGCCGATCTTCTGGATGTTGCCGAGCGCCTTTTCCTCGATGGTGGTCAGACCACCTTCGATGTTGCCCTTGGTGGGCTGGGAGTCGGAAAGGTCGCTGGTCTTGTGGTCGTCCACCAGCTTGGCGTAGCGGTCGAAGAAGAACTGGAACTGCTTG
>JALHHV010000512.1 GCA_022837365.1 Desulfovibrio sp.
ATACGCCGCACCGCATGGACACCCTTGAATGGATGCTCTGGCCCGCCCGCTGGGCCATCCTGCTCACCGGCCTGCTGGCGCAGGTCGCCGTGCTGGCGTCGATGATGCACCGTGGCCGGGGACCAGATTCCGCCGGGGCCGCCCCGCGTGACAGAACGCCACGCGCCCGTCATCACACGGCCGCACCCGGCCCGCGCATCCCACGCATCCCGCCCATCGTCATGCTGACCGGCGGCGGGCTGGTGGCCCTCTTCGCACTGCTGGAACGCGACATGCTGTTGCTGTCCGGACAGGTGCTGGTCCTGCCCCTGCTCTGGCCGCGACAGCGCTGATGCCGCCCCGGCACCTTGACGTCATGGCCCGTTGCCGCTACTGCCCACATGCGGCCCATACCGCCCGCCGGCCTCTGGCCCAATCCCGGCAGCCGCAATGGAAAACCGGCCGCTTCCGTCCACTCTCACCCGGCCTCTGCCATCGCCCCGCATGACCACTCGCCCCACCCGACTGCTCAAACGCGTGCTCAAGGGTGCGTTCGTCTTCCTCGGCCTTGCGGCCGCCATCGCGCTGGGGCTGCCTGCTCACCGCCGTGGGCATGCCCCGGCAGGTGGTCGGCTTCCTGGGCGGCTACGCCTTCGGCGCGGCGCTGGGCACGGTGTGGGGCACGCTGGCCACGGCCATGGGCTGCGTGGTCACCTTCTATTACGCGCGGCTGGCCGGGCAGTCGTTCGTGGCGCGCCGGTTCAGCCGCCGGGTGGCGAAGATCAACGCCTTTCTCGGGCGCGACCCGTTCACCATGTCGTTCATCATCCGCTGCCTGCCAGTGGGCAACAACATGCTGACCAACCTGCTGGCCGGGGTCAGCGCCATTCCCGCGCTGCCCTTCTTCGCCGGGTCGGCCGCCGGATACGTGCCGCAGACCTTCATCTTCGCCCTGCTGGGCAGCGGCGTGCGCGTCTCGCCCGAGTTGCGCACCACCGCCAGCGCGGTGCTGTTCGTGGTCTCCAGCCTGCTGGGCTACCTGCTGTACCGCCGCTACCGGGTGGACGACACCTTGGAAGCCCCGGAGGAAGAACCGGAGGGCGGCGACGGGAACGGGGCTGGCGACGCGGGCAACGGCAGCGCCACGCCCGCCGGCACCAAGGGCGAATAGCCGGACAGCCCGGCACGCCCATCCGGCTTTCCACAACGAAAAACCGCCCGCCGACATGCATCGGCGGGCGGTTTGCGTTTCAGAGTCCGGCCCGGTTCCGGGAAACCCTGTTACGACACCTTGGCCCCATTGGCCACGGGACCGGACGCGGCCACCAGTTGCATGCCGCCATCGGTGCGCACCGCAAGGATCATCCCCTGCGATTCCAGGCCGCGCAGCTTGCGCGGGGCAAGGTTGGCCACCACGGCCACCTGCCGCCCCAGCAGGAAATCGGGCTCGAAGTATTCGGCCAGCCCCGCCACGATCTGGCGCGGGGCAGCTTCGCCAAGGTCCACCTCCACCCGGTACAGCTTGTCGGCGTTGGGGTGGCGTTCCACCACCAGCACCGTGCCGAAGCGGATGTCCAGCTTCTGGAAGTCGGCTTCTTCTTGCCTTCCGCCTTGCCGGACTTTTCGCTTCTGGCCACTTCCGGCTTTTCCAGTTCCACGCGGGGGAACAGGTTGGACGATGCCGCCACCGTTGTACCGGCGGCCAGCCCGCCCCAGCGGTCGGCCTCTTCCGCCAGATGCACAGAGGCCGGGTCCAGCGTCTGGCCCAGCTGATCCAGCAAGATGCCGGACGCCTCGGGCATCACCGGCCACAGGTGCATGGCCACCTTGCGCATGCATTCCAGCATCACGTACATGACGGTGCCCAGACGTTCGGTGTCGCCCTGCTTGAACAGGGCCCACGGCGCGGCGTGGTCCACGTAGCGGTTCAGGGCGCGCACCAGTTCCCACAACGATTCCAATGCGTTGGAGAAACGCACCCGCTCGAACAACCGCACGTAGTTGCGCTGGGCCTCTTCCGCCAGCGTGCAGATGGCCTCGTCGTCCTCGGTCAGCGGGCCCTGCGCGGGCACCACGCCGCCGAAGTACTTGGCGGTCATGGACAGCACGCGGCTGAACAGGTTGCCGAGGTCGTTGGCAAGGTCCGCGTTCAGGCGGGCCACCAGCGCGTCCTCGGAAAAGCTGGCGTCGCTGCCGAAGTGCATCTCGCGCAGCAGGAAGTAGCGGAAGGCGCTCAGGCCGTACTTGTCGATCATGGACAGCGGGTCCACCACGTTGCCCAGCGACTTGGACATCTTGGTGTCGCGCACCAGCCAGTAGCCGTGCACGTTCAGGTTGTTGTAGGGCTCAAGCCCCGCCGCCTTGAGCATGGTGGGCCAGAACACCGCGTGAGGCTTCAGGATGTCCTTGGCCACCAGATGCTGCACGCCGGGCCAGAAGCGGTTGAACTTCTCGCCGCTAGGCCAGCCCAGCGCGGAAATGTAGTTGATCAGCGCGTCGAACCACACGTAGCACACGTACCCGGTGTCGAACGGCAGTTCGATGCCCCAGGTCAGGCGGGACTTGGG
>JALHHV010000513.1 GCA_022837365.1 Desulfovibrio sp.
CTCTATAGAAAGGAGGTGATCCAGGCGCACCTTCCGGTACACCTACCTTGTTACGACTTCGTCCCAGTCACCGACCCCACCTTCGACGGCTCCTTCCTTGCGGTTAGGATACCGGCTTCAGGTGTTGCCAGCTTCCATGACGTGACGGGCGGTGTGTACAAGACCCGGGAACGTATTCACCGCAGTATTGCTGACCTGCGGTTACTAGCAACTCCATCTTCATGCAGGCGAGTTGCAGCCTACAATCTGAACTGAGGCCGGCTTTAGGGATTGGCTCCACCTTGCGGTTTGGCAACCTATTGTACCGACCATTGTAGCGTGTGTGTAGCCCAGGATATAAAGGCCATGCTGACTTGACGTCATCCCCACCTTCCTCCGGCTTAAAACCGGCAGTCCCGTGTGACACATATAACACACAGTGAGGGTTGCGCTCGTTAGCGGACTTAACCGAACATCTCACGACACGAGCTGACGACAGCCATGCAGCACCTGTGCAAGCTCCCCGAAGGGTCGGTCCCTTTTCAGTTTCCTACCACTTGCATGTCAAACCCTGGTAAGGTTCTTCGTGTAGCATCGAATTAAACCACACGCTCCGCTGCTTGTGCGGGTCCCCGTCAATTCCTTTGAGTTTTAACCTTGCGGTCGTAGTCCCCAGGCGGTAGACTTAACGCGTTAGCTCCGGCACTGGCAGATTTAACTCCGCCAACGCCAAGTCTACATCGTTTACAGCTAGGACTACCGGGGTCTCTAATCCCGTTCGCTCCCCTAGCTTTCGCGTCTTAGCGTCAGAAATGGTCCAGGAAGCCGCTTTCGCCACTGGTGTTCCTCCGGATATCTACGCATTTCACCACTACACCCGGAATTCCACTTCCCTCTCCCATTCTCTAGTCTGGTAGTTTTGAACGACCTCTCCCAGTTAAGCCAGGAGCTTTCACATCCAACTTTCCAAACCGCCTGCACGCGCTTTACGCCCAATAAATCCGGATAACGCTCGCCTCCTACGTTTTACCGCGGCTGCTGGCACGTAGTTCGCCGAGGCTTATTCAGGAGATACTGTCCTTTCTCATCTCTCCTAAAAGCACTTTACAACCCGAAGGCCGTCATCGTGCACGCGGCGTTGCTGGATCAGGCTTTCGCCCATTGTCCAATATTCCCTACTGCTGCCACCCGTAGGTGTCTGGCCCGTATTTCAGTGC
>JALHHV010000514.1 GCA_022837365.1 Desulfovibrio sp.
CGCAACAGTGGCGATCTCACGGGCGAATTCGAGAAAATAGGCTTCACGCGCCAGCGTGCGTTCGTCGCGGGCGGAACCCATCATCGCCGGCGCCTCGTAACTGCCGCCGGAAAGCTCGACGAGATCGACGCCGAGGGAACTGAGCATCTTGACCACAGTCTGCGCGTCTTCGGGCGAGAAGCCGCCGCGCTGGAAGTCGGCCGAATTGAGCTTGACCGCCATCGCAAAGCCGGGCGTGACCACGGCCCGGATGCCGCGCACGATGTCGAGCAGCAGGCGCGCCCGGTTTTCGAGACTCCCGCCCCAGCGGTCCTGCCGGTGGTTCGACAGCGGCGAGAGGAACTGGCTGATGAGGTAGCCGTGCGCTGCGTGGACCTCCACGCCGGCGAAGCCCGCTTGCTCAGCGAGCAGCGCGGTGGTGGCGAAGCGGCGTTCGACCTCCGCGATGTCGGCAGCAGTCATTTCGCGCGGTACCGGGAACCGTTTCGACTGCGCCCCAAGATCAAGCGCAACCGGCGATGGCGCCAGCGTCTCCTGGCCGAGGTCTGCCGGCATCTGCCGTCCAGGATGGTTGATCTGCATCCAGACCTGCGCACCGCGCGAGCGTCCCGCCTCGGCCCAAGCCCTGAAGCGGTCGAGGTGGCGGGCGTTTTCCAGCACCACGCCGCCCGGGCCGGTCATGGCGCGGGCGTCGACCATCACGTTTCCGGTGATGATCAGCCCCGCCTCGCCCTCGGCCCAGGCCCGGTAAAGGCGGATCAGGTCGATGGAGGGTGCATGGTCTTCGTCGGCCATGTTTTCTTCCATGGCGGCCTTGGCGATGCGATTGGGAATGACGGCGCCATTGGGCAGCGCCAGCGGTGAGAACAGGGGCATGAGCGGTCTCCAGTTTGCGGTCTGGACACTTCTTAACATTCAAGTTAAGTTTAAGGTCAAGCACCTTTTGACGGAGTTCCGACCATGAAGATCGGGGAGCTGGCGGAGCGCAGTGGCCTCACCCCTTCGCGCATTCGCTTCTATGAGAGCATTGGCCTGTTGCAGACCGTCGAACGCCGGCCGAACGGCTACCGGACCTATCCGCCAGAGGCGGTCGTCGTGCTGGACCTGATCGTGACCGCGCAGAGGGCGGGCTTCAGCCTCGACGAAATCCGCACGCTGTTGCCGAGCGATCTGGAGCAGTGGGAGCACGGCG
>JALHHV010000515.1 GCA_022837365.1 Desulfovibrio sp.
CGAGGTGGTGGGGCCGGTGTCCGCCGCGCGCACGGCCGACCTGCGCCGCTCGGTGACCCTGCTGTTGCAGGAGCCCTACCTGCTGCGCCGCAGCGTGTACGAGAACGTGGCCTACGGCCTGTCCGTGCGCGGCGTGCGCGACGCCCGGAATGTTGTGCGCGGGGCGCTGGAACTGGTGGCCCTGGACCCGGACGTGTTTCTGCGCCGCCGCTGGTTCGAACTTTCCGGCGGCGAGGCCCAGCGCGTGGCCCTTGCCGCCCGGCTGGCCCTTGCGCCGCGCGTGCTGCTGATGGACGAGCCCACGGCCAGCCTGGACGAGGACAGCGCCGTGCGCATCGCCGACGCCGCTCGCGCCGTGGCCGCGCGGGGCACCACGGTCATCGTGGTCTCGCACGACCGCGACTGGCTGGAACCGCTGGCATCGCGCATCCTCACGGTGCGGAGGGGCCGGGTGGAAGGGTAGCCCGGCGCGGGCATGGCCCGCCAGACGGCATGATGGCGCTGCCGACGTGCGCAGCGTTGCCGCAATGACGCGAACGCCGCCCCGGACCACGCGAGTGGGGGGCGGCGTTCGCATTTCGGCCCTTGAGGGGCGCCGGATGTCCAATGTCTAGAAACTGTAGACCGGTTTTTCAGGCAGGGGAAACCGGTTCGAAAAACTTTAGAGTTTGGCGTGATTTTTCTAGAGATGGCTGCTGCTGCGGGTTTGACCCGTTGCGCGATTTTTCTGGCCTCTGGTGACCGCAAACGCCGGGTATAGGCTGGGGGATTGCCTCGAAAGGGTCGATGCGAGGGTAATGGAGGTCTGGTGAACAGCGATAGAATTTCGATGGGCAGGGACTTACGGCGGTAAGACAACCAATAGCGATGCAGGCGCGTTCGGCTGTTAGGGCCTGTTGCCGCTATGAGGATTTTTGTTCTCTGCCAAGGAAGAATGATTTTTTATGGAGGGAGTGCGGCAGCCGTTATGCGAGTCTTCGAGCATTACGGATGGCGACCGCAGCGCGCTCATATGGTATTCGACCGGAATAAAAAACCATTCTGACGAAGGCAGAGGGCAAAAGGACCATAGCGTAGCAGGCCCTAGACGTAGCCGTCTTCCAGCGTGGAAAGATCCCCCGTCTCCCGGCCCAGTTCCTCGCTGCGCAGCACCCGGCGCATGATCTTGCCGCTGCGGTTGCGGGGC
>JALHHV010000059.1 GCA_022837365.1 Desulfovibrio sp.
AGGTGGTAGTCTTCGGGGAACATCAGGCCGCAGTCCACCAGGACCATGGAGTCTGGCGTGGACCAGATCTGGCAGTTCAGGCCGATCTCTCCGAGTCCGCCAAGGGGGGTGATGGTCAGGTGCGGGGTCTGGTCCGCCATGCGAGGGGCTCCACTCTGGTTGCGCGTAGGGTGCTGGTGCGAAAGGCACGGGTTAGTTCCTCTTGCTACCGTAAAAAGGCGGCCCTCACAAGGGGATGCGGCGCGCGCACCGATGCGTGCCGTTCGGCTGAACAGTCCTTGGCGAGGAAGGCCGGGGAGGGGGCGAAGCGGAACGCCGCGCCACCCGGTGCGGGCGGCGCGGCTGTGGTTGCGGGGCATGATAATTCCGCACCGGGCATGTGCGATGAATGTTCAACCGATGCGCAACGATTGTCCGATTCGGTGTGGTTCGCCAAGGCTAGGAGGGCTTGCGGCGCACTTCCACCCCGGCCAGCTTTTCCCAGTGGCGGATCAGCGCGCCGTGGTCGGCGTCGCCCAGGCCGTCGGCCATCAGGCCCTGCATCACTTCCATCAGTTGCGCGGCCAGCGGCAGGGACACGTGCAGCTCGCGCGAGGTTTCCAGGACGTTGCCCAGGTCCTTGGCGTGCAGTTTGATGCGGAAGCCGGGGGCGAACTTGCCGTCCATGACCAGCGGGGCCTTGGCGTCCAGCACCGTGCTGCCCGCAAGGCCGCCCCGGATGGCCTGGTAGACCAGGTCCGGGTCCGCCCCGGCGCGGGTGGCCAGCACCAGCGCTTCGGACATGGCCGCGATGTTGCCCGCCACCACGATCTGGTTGGCCAGCTTGGCCACGTTGCCCGCGCCCACCTCGCCCACGCGCACCACCGAGGCGGCCATGGCCTTGAGCACCGGCAGGCAGGCGTCGAAGTCCGCCTGCGCGCCGCCCACCATGACCGACAGGGTGCCGTCGATGGCCTTGGGCTCGCCGCCGCTCACCGGGGCGTCCAGCATGCGGATGGACTTCTTCGCCAGTTCCGCCGCGATCTCGCGGCTGGCCAGCGGGGCGATGGAACTCATGTCCGCCACGATGCAGCCGGGGGCCGCGCCCTCGGCGATGCCGCCGGGGCCAAGGGCCACCTCGCGCACCTCGGGCGAGTTGGGCAGCATGGTGATGACCACGTCCGATGCGGCGGCCACGGCGGCGGGGCTTTCGGCGGCCTTCGCCCCTTCGGCGGCCACGGCCCGCAGCTTGTCCCCGTTGCGGGTGTACGCGGTGACCGGAAATCCGGCCTTGAGCAGGTTGCGGCACATGGGGGCGCCCATGATGCCCAAACCGATGAATCCGATGCGTTGCATGGCGTGCTCCTTTGCTGCGGTATGGCGGCCGTGGCGTTGCGGCGGCCGCCCGTGACGGTGCGTGGTTCGCGCGTGGACGGGGTCAGGACGGCCGGTGCCGTTCCAGGCTTTCGAGGTTGCAGAAATCGCGGTGGGCGGCGTGGTCGATGGGGTAGTCCCACGAACCGCTGCGCAGTTCCACCCGGCCTCCGAACCCGGTCTTGAAGCGGTGCAGCCCGTGGAAGGGGTGGGCCGGGTCCAGCCCCGGCGGCACCGCGCCCATGTCGTAGGCGGCGCAGCCGCGCTGGCGGGCCAGCCGCATGGCCTTCCAGTGCATGGCGTAGGGGGCCATGTACTGGCGCTTGTGGTCGGCCGAGGCCCCGTACAGGAAGTGCGCGGTGGCCCCGCACAGGGCCACGATGGCCCCGGCCAGCACGTCCGCGCCGTGGCGGGCCAGCAGGAACAGCAGTTCGGCGTCGCGGCCGGGAGACGCCGTCTCCGCCCGATCCGGGCAGGCGGGATCGGCCGGAGTGGAGTCCGGCGGGGCGGGGGCCAGCGGACCCGTGGGGTTCAGGGCGTGCATGCGGGCGCGGAACAGCGCCCGGAACTGTTCGTAGCCGCAGGGTGCAAAGCCGTTGCGCAGGGCGGTCTGGCGGTACAGCCCGTGGAACACCGGCAGCATGTCCGGCAGGGCGGGGTCCACCCGCACGCCCTTTCGCGCCGCAAGGCCGATGTTGTAGCGGGTCTTGGGCTTCATGCGCGCCAGGATGTCCTGCTCCGTGCCGGTCAGGTCCACCACCAGCGAACTGGCCACGGTCATGTCGCGGTGGGCCTTTTTGAGGTTCCAGTTGCGGGTGCCCATGTTCATGCGCATCTCGCGGATGCGCGGCTCCGGGTAGGCGTTGCTGCCGTGCATGCGCATGTCGTCGGCATAGGGCGAGGCCCACGGCAGGTCGTAGCGGATGAACGCCACGGACGGGCCAAGGCTGCGGGCCAGCGCTTCGGAAAGGTCTTCGAGGAACGGGCCGTAGTCTTCCGCGGCGGGGGCGTGTTCCGGCCCCTGCGGCACGCAGGCCATGGCGCGGCCGCGCCCCATGGGTTGCAGCAGCACCAGCACGTCGCCGTGGCGTTCGGTGGCGGCCAGGTCGAACGCCTTCGGCGTGTATCCCAGCCGGGCCTTCACCTGCGCCCAGTATCCCGTCTGGAACAGGATGTCGGTGGGCAGCAGCGCATCGGTCCGTTTCGATGAAAGCTCGAACATGTCTGATCCCTGTTGAGGTTGATGGGCGCCGTCAGGCGCGGTCCGTGACGAGGGGAGGGGGCAGGCCCCCGCGCGGGGTGCTCGTGTCCATGCGGATGGTTCCTTGCGTCGTGTGACGGTTCATGCCCGCTGCGCGTAGTCGCGCATCCAGTCCAGCGAGGCCAGCGTATCGGGCGCGGGCACGTATTCCAGGCCGATGTGCCCGGCGTAGCCCAGGCGGTCCAGTTCGGCGAACAGGAAGGGGTAGTTGATCTCGCCGGTGCCGGGCTGGTGGCGGCCCGGCGTGTCCGCGATCTGGACGTGTCCGATGCGGGCCATGTGGGCGCACAGGGTGGCGGCCAGTTCGCCCTCCTCGCGCTGGGCGTGGTAGACGTCGTACTGCAACAGCACGTTGGGGCGGCCCACCTCGTCCATCAGGCGCAGCACCTGCGCGGTGGAGTGCAGGAAGAAGCCGGGAATGTCCTTGCGGTTGATGAATTCCACCAGCAGCACCAGCCCGGCCTCGGCCAGCCGGTCGGCGGCGAAGCGCACGTTGTCCGCCAGGGTTGCCCATGCGGCCTGCGCGGCGGTGGGGTCGTTGTCCGGCACCTTGCCCGCCAGGCAGTTCAGGCGGGGCACGCCAAGGGCCTTGGCGTAGGCGACGGCGCGGTCCACCCCGGCCCGGAATTCCGCCTCGCGGCCGGGCAGGGCGGCGATGCCGCGCTCTCCGGCGGCCCAGTCGCCCGCGGGCAGGTTGAACAGCACCTGGGTCTGGCCGTTGTCATGCAGCAGCGCGTCCAGCGTTTCCGGAGCGTGGTCGTAGGGGAACAGGTACTCCACCGCGTCGAAGCCCGCCGCCCGCGCGGCGGCGAAGCGGTCGGTGAACGGCAGGTCGGTGAACAGCATGGTCAGGTTGGCGGCGAATCTGGGCATGGTCGCTCCTCTTGTGGGTGCGTTGGACGGTGACAGGGGGGCAGGCGTCAGTCTGAGGCGGGGTGCGTCAGTCCGCGTCGGGCGGCGTCGGCTGTTGCAGCGCCTGCCGCAGCGCCGCCAGCGACGGCGCGATGTGGCGGCGCATGGCCGCGCCGCTGGCCGCCGGGTCGCCCCGGCGCAGCCCTTCGATGACGGCCAGGTGGTCGGGCACGGTGTCCTCCCACGGGCGGGGGGTGCCGTGCAGGTAGGCGGCGGCCAGCATGCTCACCGGGTCCATGGCCGCGCGCAGGAACGGATTGCCGGAAAGCTCGGCCAGCCGCCGGTGGAAGGCACGGTCGCGCTCCACGTACGTCTGGTGCGCCTCTGGCGTGTCCGGCAGGCTTGCCATGGCCCGCCACTCCCCGGCCATGCGGTCGGCCTCGTCCGGGGCGATGCGCGTGGCGGCCAGTTCCGCCGCCAGCGGTTCCAGCCGTTCGCGCAGTTCGAACAACTGCACCAGTTCCAGCGGCGAAAGTTCGCGCACCCGGAACCCCCGGCGGGGGATGGCCCGCAGCAAGCCTTCCTGGGCCAGCCGCTTCAGGGCGTTGACCAGCGGGGTCCGGCTGACGCCAAGGCGCACGGCCAGCGCTTCCTGCGCCACGCGCTGGCCTGGGGTCAGCACGCCGTCGGCGATCATGGTCCGGATGCGGCCGTAGATCTTCTCGTCGAGGTTCTCGTGCCGGATGGCGGCAAGGCCGTCGTCCTGCATGCTGGCGGCGGGCATGGCGGCTGGAGCGGCATCGGCGCCACGCGCGGAGGGGCCGGGGGCTGGTGTGGGATGCTTCATGGGGCGACCCTAGCCGGGGACAGGGAACGGGTCAACCATTTTGCATGCAGAATGCAAAAATGAAGATGGCGCGGTTCGAGCCCACGGCACGCACTTTCGCAACGCAAGCGCCGCCCCCGGAACTCCGGGGGCGGCGCAGTCGTTCGCACTGGTCTTCATCCGCCTTCACTCAGCTGGCAGCGCCAGCTTCGGCTACTCCTCGCCGCGCTCCTTCCTGTAGTCGGCGATGACCTTTTCGGCCACCGGCGGCGGCGCTTCCTCGTAGTGGTCGAATTCCATGGTGAACACGCCCTGCCCGCCGGTCATGGAGCGCAGGTCGGGCGCGTAGCGCAGCACTTCGCTCATGGGCACGTGGGCCTTGATCTCGGTGATGCCCACCTGCGAGTCGGAGCCCAGCACCTTGCCGCGCCGCGACGACAGGTCGCCGATGACGTCGCCCATGTATTCGTCGGGCACGGAAACGGTCAGCAGCACGATGGGTTCGAGCAGGGTGGGCTTCATCATTTCCATGGCCTTCTTGAAGGCCAGCGAGCCCGCGATCTTGAACGCCATTTCCGACGAGTCCACGGTGTGGTAGCTGCCGTCGTACAGCTTCACCTTGAAGTCCACCACCGGGCACCCGGCCAGGTAGCCGCGCGCGGCGGCCTCCTGCACGCCCTTGTCCACGGCGGGGATGTACTGGCGGGGGATGGAGCCGCCCACCACCGCATCCTCGAACACGTAGCCGGAACCGCGCGGCAGCCCTTCCATTTCGATCCAGCAGTCGCCGAACTGGCCGCGCCCGCCGGACTGCTTCTTGTGCCGCCCCTGCACCTGCGCCTTGCCGCGCACGGTTTCGCGGTAGGGCACCTTGGGCGTCTTGAGCAGGATTTCGGTCTTGTAGCGGCGCTTGGCCTTTTCGACGGAAAGCTCGATGTGCAGCTGGCCCATGCCGGAAAGCAGGATGTCGCTGGTTTCCTCGTCGCGGGCCAGCTTGAGGGTGATGTCCTCGTCCAGCAGCTTGTGCACGGCGGCGAACACCTTGTCCTCGTCGCCCTTTTCCTTGGGCGCGAGCGCATAGGTGATCAACTGCGGCGGCATGGCGGGCCTGGGCAGCGCGAAGGGGTTCTTTTCGTCGCACAGCGTGTCGCCGGTGCGGGTGCCCTTCAGCTTGGCCACGGCCACCACCGCGCCGGGGCCCAGCACGTCCTTGCAGGGGGTCTGGGTCTTGCCGGTGAGGTACAGCAGCGAGCCCAGGCGTTCCGGCTCGCCGGTGGTCATGTTCTTCAGGGTGGATTCGGTGGAGACGGTACCTGAAAGCACCCGGATCAGGCTGAGCTGCCCGGCGAAGGGATCGGCCAGGGTCTTGAACACGAAGCAGGCGGCCGGGGCGTCCGGGCTGCTGGCCCGTTCGTTGGCGTCGGCGTCCAGCCACGCGGCGCGTTGCAGGGGCGAGGGCAGCAGCCGGTCTATGGCGTCGAGCAGTTGCGCGCCGCCCTTGTTCTCGATGGCGGCGCCGGCCACCACGGGCACCAGGTCGCCCGCCAGCACGCCCTTTTGCAGGCCCAGGGCCATTTCCTCGGGGGTCAGTTCGCCCTCTTCGAGGTATTTTTCCATCAGGGTTTCGTCGGCCTCGGCGATGTTCTCGATGGTGGTCTCGCGCAGGGCGGCCACGTCGTCGGCCATGTCGGCGGGAATCTCGCCCTCGGTCACCTTGCCGTCGTCGCCGAAGAACAGGGCCTTGCCCGCCAGCACGTCCACCAGGCCCTTGAAGTCGGCCTGCTGGCCGATGGGCATGTACAGCAGCACCGGCCGCATGCCGAGGATGGCGGAAAGGCCGGAAAAGGCCATGTCGAAGTCGGCCCGGTCGCGGTCCACCTTGTTGATGAACACGGCGGCGGGCAGCCCGGCCGCCCGCACCGACTGCCACAGCTTGCGGGTGAGCGGCCGCACGCCGTCCACCGCGTCGATGACGAAAACGGCGGCATCGACGCCCGAAAGCAGGTAGCCGATGTCGCCGATGAAGTTGTTGTCGCCGGGAATGTCGAGCAGGAAGTGGCGGGAACCGTTGCGCTGCAAGGTGGCCAGGGCGGGCTGGATGGAGCCGCGCCGCTTGGTTTCCTCCGGCTCGAAGTCGAGGGCGGTGGTGCCCTCCTCGATTTTGCCGAGGCGGCCGACCACGCCCGCCTGATACAGCAGCATTTCGGCGAGCGAGGTCTTACCGCAACCTCCGGTTCCTACGAGAGCATAGGTTCTTTGGGTTTCCAACGCCTTGGACATAATCCGTCTCCCTTGTTCCTGATGGTTGTGGAGATGAAATCCCTGCCGGGCAGGGCGCAGTGTCCATGAATGCGTGATGCCGCCAACAAAACCGTGTTCCGTTCGTGCTTCCTCGTGCGGGGCGTCGTGCCTGCGGCGTCGTGCGCCGCCGTGGCTGCCTGGGCTGCGGTTGTCGCGCCGTCGGGCGTTCTCCCCCGTGTCGTGTGGCGTATCGTCCGGTTTTCGGGCGGCGATGCGGGTTGGGGTTTGCGAAGGCGCGTTGCCGGTCCGTAACCGTTCCGCGCGGGAATCATGACCGTACCGGACGTGCCGCCGGGCCTTGCCGATGGCTTTCCAGTTACGTAAGTCATAGGAAGACGTTAAGAAAGATGTCAAGGGCAATCTGGACAGCGCCCCGGCGATCCGCGTCCCGCAACGGTTTGCGGGCGTCGCCCTGCCTGGGGGGGGATGGGGCGTGTCGGACGGGGCGTGTCGGGTGGGGCTTCGGCGGGACGGGGTGCCGGTCGGCACGGACCGGTTCCGCCGACCGGCCCCCCTTGCGCGAGGCACACCTTTCGCGGCATGGAGTATGACATGATACGCGGCTTGATTCTGGGCGGCCTGTTCGTCCTCCTGATCTACCTGCTGTTGCGCTATGTGTGGCGGACCCGCCCGGAAAACCCGCGCGACGTGCTGCGCGAGGAACTTTCGCGCCGCCGGGCCGTGGGCGAAAGCGCCACGGGCATGGCCGAACGGCTGCGCGACGTGGCCCGCGAGCGGTTGCGCCCGGTGGCCGCCGCCCTTGCCGAAATGCGCGAGGAATTGCCGGAGGACCAGCGCTTCGAGGTGCGGGACGACGGCGACACCCTGACCGTGGAGGCGGGCGGGCGGACCATCGTGGTCACCCACAACGCGCTCACGGTGCTGCTGGGCGACCGCGACGGCGGGGGCCGCCCCGGCGGGGACGGCGTCCGCCGCCCCCTGCGCGACGAGCGCTACGGCATCCGCGTGGACGGCGCCCTCGAGGAGCACGCCGACCTTGCCGGAACGGTGCGGCGGCTGGCCTCGCTCATTGCCGACGCGGTGGCCGGGCGGCCATCCACGTAGAGGAGGGGGTCTCCGGCCCGGCGCATTGCCCGCGCCCGACTGCACCCGGCTGCGCCCGGTCACGCCCCTTGCCCGGTTCCATCGAACGATGCGGCGCGCGCGCCGAACGAGGTATCCATCATGTCCGACGACTCCAACGAAGTGAAACTGTTCGCCCTGTCCACCTGCATCCACTGCAAGAATACCAAGCAGTACCTTGAAGAGCACGGCGTGGACTACAAGTGCGTGTTCGTGGACCAGCTGGAAGGCGACGAGCGCAAGGCGGTGCTGGAGGAAATCCGCGCCCACAATCCCAAGCTGTCCTTCCCCACCCTGGTCTGCGGCAACGGCCGCGTCATCGTGGGCTTTCACAAGGAAGACATCAAGGAGGCGCTTGACCTATGAGCGGCCCCGCAACCGCCCAGGCGCTGCACGACATGCTGCGCAAGATTCAGGAACCCAAGGGATACTTCTTCAACAAGGACATGGACATGACCATGCCCCTGCTGGAAAGCCTGCTGGTGAACAAGGAACGCTACGGCTACATGGCCTGCCCCTGCCGCCTGGCCCTCGGCGAGTTCGAGAAGGACCGCGACATCGTCTGTCCCTGCGTGTACCGCGAGGAGGACGTGAAGGAATTCGGGGCCTGCTTCTGCGGGCTGTACGTGTCGCAAGCCTGGAACGACGGCGAGATTCCCCACGAGGTGGTGCCGGAGAGGCGGCCGCCGGAGAAATTGTTTGGGTAGTCCCGCCACCTGATGCATGCCTTGGCTATCGGTCATCAACATGAAACGCCGCCGGATTCCCTCGGGAGTCCGGCGGCGTTTTTGTGTTGTTTGTTTGGGCCGGGCGTGTGGGTATCCGCTAGGGCCTGTTGCCACTATGAGGGATTTTGTTCTCTGCCAAGGAAGAATGGTTTTTTATGGAGGGAGTATACTTTTGTGGTATTCGACCGAAATAAAAAACATTCTGACATCTCTGCTCTCGATGCCCGTAGAGCTCGCACACTCGCCCAACGGGCACGCTTCGCGCCCTTCGGGTCGGTCCGGCAGAGGGCAAAAGGCCCATAGTGGTGCAGGCCCTATGCGCCGAAGGCGGCCGCATGCCGCGCCTCAAACTGTTCCGGCGTGAAGGCGTGTTCCTGGGTGCCGTAGTGCTCCACGCAGAAGCTGGCGCAGGTGGCGCCCATGCGGGCGGCCTCCACCACGTCCC
>JALHHV010000516.1 GCA_022837365.1 Desulfovibrio sp.
AGCCGAACGACCGCAGCCAAAGAGTCGACTTCAGGAAGCACCTGCGCTTGGTCGATTGCCCGTCAGGACTGCGGTCAGTGGCCTAATTCATGGGTCTTGAGCTTAGCCGCAGCACGCACGGCGTTGGTCCGGCACGCCTGGTAGGACTGTTGAAGCAGGTCGTGCAGCCGCAGCACCGTGGAGTCGGTAACGATCAGGTCCCGGAACCCAGCCAGTCGCCCTTGCAGCTTCTCCGTGGGCTCGCTGTGCGTAGAGGTGGCCCAGTTCAGCACTGCTCGCAGGAAGTCCGTCAACTGGGGGGTGAAGCGGTCATAGAAAGAGGAACGGACGATCTTCACCCCTGTCGCTTGCTGGAACTCGCGGTGAAGCTCGGCGATGCTTCGCTGGAGCCCGGTCCCAAAGCCCAGGATCAGGGTCCAGAACAGCGCCGACACGGACACCTTCCTCGTCCGTTGCTGGACCTCCATCTGCCTGGACAAGTCGCGCAGTACGTCCTCTGGGTAGCAGGAGCGAAGGGCCTCTGGCAGAGAAGCCCGGTGTCGAGTGGCCAAGTCTCAGGTATCCTTTCGAGGGTGTCAACGGCCTGAGACTTTGGCCACTTGTCTTGAGGGACCTTCACGTTTCCAGGGAACGCGCTGTGCCTCGTAATCTATACGAGTGCTCGGGCATTATGGCGCAAACCGATCACGGATGGGGATTTCTACAGCTTGGGCGTTTGGAGTGGACTTGAGAAAAATCCTCCCGGCCCATAGAGACCGGCGTAGAGCAGCGAGAGCGTCGGTGAAGGTTGCCTCCGGCTTGGCATACCAGCTTGTCTGCTCCGGCGTGGGGGGCTGACCCTCCAGGTGCCGCACGTACCAGACCGTCACCAAGCTGAACAGGCCGAACAGGCAGGGGACCGTCCGCTCCACGGAGTTCCTCACCCAGTTCCGGGTCGACTCCAGACCCAGGTGACGCCGAGCCTCCTGGAACGTCGTCTCGATATACCACCGGAGAACGTAGAATTCGATGATCTGCGGGGGAATCTGCCCGACGTTGGTGGAGGAGAAGCACTCCTGCCGGCCGGTCGCCAGATCCTCTACCAGGACCCAGCGGACCTCTACCGGAGGCTGACCGGGCGTTGTCCGATAGCCGGTTCCGGTGATCCAACGGACCTCCCGGAGCTGACCTCCATACCAT